>NZ_JBFBAD010000161.1:0-21067 GCF_040682075.1 Actinoplanes sp. NPDC051411
GCGCCCCCCCCCCCCCCCGGGCGGCCCCCCGCGTCCTGCTTCCGACGGCCTCCCGACTCCACCGCTACGCTTCGTCATCAGCCTTCCGGCTGATCATCCGCCGCCCGGGCCGGGTACGCCGCAGAGATCGGCGAGCACCTCGCCCGCGGCGTGCACTGGCAGAGCCCAGGTCTGCAGCCCGACCACCCCGTCCGCCTCGATGCCGCCCATCTGTTGCGTTCCCCTGACCGCGGTGGCGGTGTGGGCACCGAAGACGCCGTCGACGGCGAGCAGCGGGTTGGAATCCGGTGCGAAGTCGCCGCGTCCCTCGTTCAGCGCGGTCTGCAGCCTTTGGACGACTGGGCCGTCGGACCCTTGTGCGAGCGTCGGTGGCTGCGCGCCGTCGCCGCCCAGCGCAGCCCATGTGGCCGGCCCGATGACACCGTCGACGGCCAGGTTGCTGTCATCCTGGAACTGCTTGACGGCCGCCTCGGTCACGGGGCCGAAGATGCCGTCGATCTGGTCGTAGCTCAGGGTCCGGCGGACCAGAAGGTACTGCGCCCACCTGACCGTGGTTCCGGTCGCGCCCTCAGAAATGGTCGGGGGGATGCTCATGGCGCACTCCAATTCCTCCGTTGCCGGTCAACCGTTCATAATTGTGCGGGTGTTCACGTCGACCCTGATCGGACCGGCCGGGAGGTCGGAATCGCCGGCGTTGAGGAAATCAATTTCCCGCTCGTGCTGCGATCTGAGCCATTGGTCGAACGCTTCCAGACCCTTGCGCAGGTTCTCGTCCACTTCCTGTCCGGCTCCGACCGCAAGCCGATGCACGTGAACGACGTCGCCCGAAATCGCGTCGTAGTAAACGCGCGTTTCCATCACGCGCAGACCCATGCCCGGATTTGCCTTTGGCTGCATTCCCGTCTCCGATACCCATTCATTCGAAGGTTGTCAGCTTCACACCCGCCTCGGCCCAGCCGCCGCCGTAGACGCTCAGCGTGAACGTCGCGACCGTGAGGCCCTCGACCCATTGGCAGGAGACATTGGCGTCCAGCGCCGTGTGACCCTGTCCTCCGACCACATAGGAGTAGGAGGTGCAAAGCGCCTCGAAGGCCCCACCGTCGCCACTCGTGCCGAACAGTTGGGCCTCGATCAGCGTCCACGGCGGCGAGCCCGGCGGAGCGAAAGTTATCGACGAGCTCGGTTGACCGCGCTGCACGACCAATTGAGCAACCCTGGAATCGTTGAGCGCCACGGAAACCTCCCGCTCGAGCCGGCCAGCTGATCGTTCGGGGTCGAATTCCCCAAAAGAATAATCTCGTCAGCCGACTGCGACACCAGCGGAGTCGTAGATTCGACAGCCATCCTGATTTGCCGCCGAGCGCCCGCGCTGACCATCGGGAGCCTTCACGCGGCGTGATCCCGGATCAGGTGGCCTCGGCGCAAGTCCGCGCCGGATTGAGGATGCGCCTGCTGCTGTACTGCTGTATTCATGGTTCCCGGACGCCGAGCTGGAATCGTCGGCGTTCCCCGTGACGCGACCGTTCGAAGGCAGCCAGATGATTAGCGGATACGACAGCGTCGTCATTGCCAGGTCGCCGGCCGGCGCCGGCATTCGAGCCATGCTGGACGGTGTGCACGCCCGGTGGCCGGGCATGCTGGTCGGGCGGAGCGAGGCGGAAATGGCCGGAATCGGACCGTTACTGCCTTGGCGCCAGGCGCGCGGCGGGGTTCCGGCCGAGGCCGGCGAGCTGTATGTCGCCCGTGACGCACGGATGAAGAAGGACTGGGACGAGTTCGGCTATGACCTCGGGGACGACGGCGAGGGCCCGTTCGCGGTCTTGTACGGGCCGTCACCGCGGCCCACGACCGCGATCCGCTTCGAACAGGAGCCGGGTGAGGATCAGGGCTTCCGCTTCGACCCGTACGAGGCGGTATTGGTCACTGCCGGCCTGTCGCTCGTCACGATCGTGACTCCCGACGAGGAGGGATCGTTCAGCCACGACCTCCGCAACCGGCTCATCCGGGCACTCGGCCGACGGGTACGGCACTAAGAACCGCCGGAAATCTGGGGTTCCGGCCGGCAATCGAGCACAGCGTGATCAAGGATGAACGGCTACAGGTCGATGACGACCTTGCCGTGCACGTGCCGGCCGGCTTGAAGCTCGACCGCGGCGCGGATCTGGTCGACCGGGAAGCTTGCCGCGATGGGCACACGGACCTGGCCCGCAGCGACCAGGCGAGCAATCTCCTCGATGGCGCCCGGGGCGGCGTTGGCGCCGTTTGCCGGTGTGATCCCGTCGATCTGTGCAGCGATGGTGGTGATGCGCTCGTCCGGCACGCCAAGCTCTTCGACGAGTTCCATGTGCTTTTCGCCCGCAACGACAAGGTGGGCATGGCCGCGGCCGCTCTCCTGGAGACGCTGGTGCGCCAGGGCCGCAGCTTCGGCATCCACCTTCTGCTCGGGTCGCAGAGTCTGGCGGGACTGGATGCGCTCGGCAGTCACGTGCCGCAGCTTTTGCCGACCCGGATCCTGCTGCCGGCCACGGAGGCCGACGCGCGCCGGGTGCTGGGCGAAGGCAACGACGCCGGGCAATTCCTCACCAAGCACGGCGAGGGTGTACTTAACACGGCCGGCGGCGCGGTCGAGGCCAACCAGCGCTTCCGCGGCGCGTTCACCGACGAGTCGGAGCGGCGGGCCCGGGTAGCCCGGATGCGGTCCGAGGCGGACCGGGTGGGCTTCATCCGGCGGCCGGTCGTGTTCGAGGGCAACGCGGCCACGCCGATCGAGTCGTTGGCGCCGGCCGCTTTCCGCGAGGAGATGACCGCGACCGGCCGGGCACCGCTGCGGATCCGCGTGGGCTCACCCATGACGCTCTCCGGGGTGGCCGACATTCAGCTGGCCCGCGATCCCGGAGCGAACGTCCTGGTCGTGGCCCGTGAAGCCGAGGATGACTCCGTTCCGCGTTCACTGGTCGCCGTCGCGGCGGCCTCGCTCGCGCTGTCCCCGGCCACGATCGACCTGGTCGACTTCACCTCGATCGACGATGGGCTGGACGTCGTGCTCGGCCCCCTGCTGGAGCGCGGACGGCTGCGGTCGCATCGCCGCCGCGGCCTGAGCCGGGTGCTCGGCGAGCTCCGCGCGCAGGTCAAGGACCGGATTGAGACCGATGACGTTGCGGCGCCGGCGCGAGTGCTTTTCCTCTACGGCGTCGACCGCGCCCGCGATCTCGACACCGGCGGCGTCGACGGCGACCCGGACCTCGTCGACGCGCTCGAGGAGATCGTGCGTGACGGGCCCGAGGTGGGCGTACACGTCTGGGCCTGGTGCGAGACCGTCGCCGGCCTGAGCCGCAGGCTCCCCGGCTCGGTCGTGCGCGAGTTCGCCTGGCGGGTGGCGGGCCGGCAGAGCCCCGATGACTCGCAGCGCATGCTCGGCAACGACGAAGCGAGCGAGCTGCGCGACCGGCAGGTTCTCCTGGTCAACGACGACCGTGGGATGAGCCGGCGCTGCACCACCTACACCGTCCCGGGTAGCGCCTGGCTCGCGGACGTCCTCGCCGAAGGATCGGAGCAGCCCTGATGCCGCGGATCGACGTCGACCCCGAGAAGCTCAAGCAGCTCTCCAAAGAGATCAAGAGCGGCGCCGAGCAGTGCGAGCAGATCGCCCGGCAGCTGCAGCGCAGCCTCGACCGATCCGACTGGCACGACAACGAGAGGCAGAAGTTCGAGGAGCGGCTCAAGGAGTCGCTGCGCGCCCTGCGGCGGATCTCGGAGAGTTTCCGTTCGGAGTTCCCCGCGGAACTCCAGCGCAAGGTCGCCGCGCTCGAACAGTTCCGGAGCTGACGTGGTCGCCACCGCCACCGAGGCCGTGTCCGCGCTCGACCAGGCGCTGGCCAACTGGTCGCAGACGCAGCGCGGGCTCTGGACGCAGGCCGCGGCGAAGCTTTCCGCCGTCAGCGGTGAGATCGCCGCCGAGCGCGGCCGGCGGGCCGCCCGGGTGTCGGCGCTGCAGGCCATGCTCGCCGCCGCCAGCGACGAGAGAGCCGCGGCGACCATCCGAGCCGAGCTGGAGGAAGCCCGCCGCCTCCTTCAGCGCGCGGACAACGCACAGGCCCAGGCGTTCGCGGCCGAGCAGGAGTTCGGCGCCGCCCGCAGCCGCGCGGGCTACGCCCTGGACCCCGCGATCGCCCGGGCCCGGGCCGATCTCTCCCGCCGGCTGGAAAGCCTCGAGGAGTACAGGTCCTCGGCGCCCGGCGCGGGAATGAGCGTTCTCGGTGCGGTGGCGGTGAGCGCCGTACGAAAGGAATCGGTTCTTAACTCCGTCCTTGCCTCGCTCGGCGTCGAGAGCGTCGACCTGTCGCAGGTCGACTTCTCGGACAATCCGATCGTGGGCGACAAGTTCGGCGAGGGCGGCGCCGACCTGCCCGATTACCGCTGGGCCGCCGAGACGTGGGAGAACGTCATCCGGCCCGGACTGGCCGACAGCCTGACCCGGGACGACTTCGAGGCCCGCGACACCGAACGCGCGGCCGCGCCGTTCCGGCACACAGCAATCGTCTTCGACCTGTTTCTAGGCGAGGAGGCGATCACGCTCGAACGCCGCCCGAACGGCACCTACAACGTCTTGCGCGGCCGCCACCGGATCGAGGCGGCGCGGCAGCTCGGGATCGAGTCTCTCCCCGCGAAGGTGCTCCCATGAACGGCGACCCCTTCGGCCCGGTCGCCCGGGCTTTCGACGAGTCGGCGGGCACGCTGCGCCGCGCGATCGAGAGCAGCCGCAACGCCTGGAACGACGAGGCGCGCCGGACGTATGACGCGCGGCACGGCAACGAGGTGGAATCCGAGACGGCGGCGGCGCGCCGGGGGATCGAGAAGGCGCGTCAGAGCCTCCGTCAGGCCATGGCCGCCCTCTGACCCGACGACGAGAACGGCCGGCGGCGGCGATCCGGCTCAGGGTGTGGAACCCGCGGTGAAGGCGAGCACGACGTTGTGGCCGCCGAAGGCGAAGGCGTTGTTCAGGGCGGCGAGCTCTCCCCTCGCGGGCAGTTCGCGGGGCTTGGTGGCGATGTCGAGGTCGATGCCGTCGCCCGGACGGTCGAGGTTGATGGTCGGCGGGACCAGGCGGTGGTGCAGGGTGAGGACGGTCGCGACCGCCTCGATGGCCGCGGTGGCGCCCAGCAGGTGGCCGAGCATCGACTTCGGGGCGGTGACCACCGGGTGGTCGCCGACCGTGCGGCGGATCGCGCGGGCCTCGGCCAGGTCGCCGGCCGGGGTGGCGGTGGCGTGGGCGTTGACGTGCACGATGTCGCCGGCGGCCAGGTCGCCGTCGTGCAGCGCCTTGGCCATGGCCCGGCCGGCTCCGGTGCCGCTCGGGTCGGGCCGCACGATGTGGTGGGCGTCGGCCGAGATGCCGGCGCCGGCGAATTCGCCGTAGATGCGGGCGCCGCGGGCGCGGGCGTGCTCGTACGCCTCCAGCACCAGGATCCCGGCGCCCTCGCCGAGCACGAAGCCGTCGCGGGCGGCGTCCCACGGGCGGGAAGCGCGCTCGGGGTCGTGGTTGCGGCGGCTCAGCGCGGTGATCTGGCTGAAGCCGGTGAGGGAGAGCGGGGTGATCGGGCTCTCCGCTCCCCCGGCCACGACCACGTCGGCCCGGCCGAGGCGGATCTGGTCGGCGGCCAGGGCGATCGCCTCGTTGCCGGCCGCGCAGGCGGTGACCGGGGCGTGCACGGCGCCGAGGGCGCCGAGGTGGAGGGCGACGTTGGCCGCCGGGGCGTTCGGCATCACCATCGCGGCGGTGAGCGCCGGGATCCGGTGCGGTTCGCGGTTGGCGGCCAGCAGGGTGTGCAGTCCGCCGATCGCCGTGCCGATGACGACGCCCACGCCCTCGGGGTCGGGTGGGCCGGCCGCCAGCCCGGCGTCGGCCCACGCCTCCCGCGCCGCGACGACGGCGAGCTGCGCGCTCCGGTCGAGGCGGTGTCCGAACCCGGTGGTGCGGAGGGATTCGGCCGGGTCGACGGCGGCCGGGGCGGCTATCCGGACCGGCAGGCCGGCGGCCCAGCCGGCGGTCAGGTGCTTCACCCCGGAGCGGCCGGCCAGCAGCGCCGCCCAGGTGGATGCCACGTCGCCGCCCAGGGGCGTCGTCGCGCCCAGGCCCGTGATCACAACCCGCCTCTTCGGCACCGCGCCGCCACCCCCGTCGGAAGCCGTCCACAAGCGATCGACGCTTGTGATCGTCTCCCGGCCGGAATCGATTACGCAAGGGAGTGAACAAGTTACGGAGCGTTCAAGATACCGTGGTTGTAGCCCTCGGCCACCGCCGCCGCGCGGTCGTTGACGTCGAGCTTGGCGTAGATGTTGAGCAGGTGGGTCTTGACCGTGGCCTCGGTGATGAACAGCTTCGCCGCCGCCTCCCGGTTGGTGTTGCCGGAGGCGACCAGGCGCAGCACCTCCAGCTCACGGTGGCTCAGCGGCCCGGACGACGGCGCCGGGGCGCGCAGCCGGTTCAGCAGGCGGGCGGCGACCGACGGCGAGAGCGCGACCTCGCCGCGGGCGGCCGAGCGTACGGCCCGCAGCAACTCGTCCCGCGGCGCGTCCTTGAGCAGGTAGCCGGTGGCCCCGGCCTCGATCGCCGGCAGCACGTGGCTGTCCGTGTCGTACGTCGTCAGCACCAGCACCCGGGCCGGCACCCCGCGCCGGGCCAGCTCGCCGATCGCGGTCACGCCGTCCATCCCGGCCATCCGCAGGTCCATCAGGATCACGTCCGGTGCCAGCGCCGAAGCCAGCCGTACCGCCTCGGCTCCGTCCGCCGCCTCGCCGACCACCGTGAACTCCGGGTCGCGGGCGAACATGCTGCTCAGCCCGTCCCGGACGACCGGGTGGTCGTCGGCGATCAGCAGCTTGATCGGGTCGGTCACGGTGACACCTCCAGGGGCAGGGAAGCCGAGATGCCGGTGCCGCCACCGGCCTCCGATTCGATCTGCAGCGTGCCGGACAACGCCTCGATCCGCTGACGCATGGCCACCAGACCGAAGCCGCCGTTGAGCGACAACGGGTCGAAACCCGGCCCGTCGTCGCGGACGTCCAGCGCGACCTGCTGGTCCATGTAGGAGAGCGTGACGCCGACCCGGGTCGCCGACGAGGCGTGCTTCGCCACGTTGGCCAGGGCCTCCTGGGCCGTCCGGAACAGCGAGACCTCGGCCTCCGGGCGCAGCGCGCGCGAAAAGCCGGTAACCGTCACCGCGACCGGGACGCCGTGCCGGTCCGACCAGGTGGCCGCGACCTCGGCGATCGCGTCGGCCAGGCGCCCGGTCTCGAGACGTTCCGGCCGCAACTCGTTCACCGAGCGCCGCGCCTCGGCCAGGCTCTCCCGGGCCA
Organism: Actinoplanes sp. NPDC051411; assembly: GCF_040682075.1. Taxonomy (NCBI): domain Bacteria; kingdom Bacillati; phylum Actinomycetota; class Actinomycetes; order Micromonosporales; family Micromonosporaceae; genus Actinoplanes; species Actinoplanes sp. NPDC051411. The sequence goes on from NZ_JBFBAD010000161.1 coordinate 7,357, forward strand.
GCGCGGTCGCCGCCGCGTGATGCCGGCGCCAGGCCGGCGGGTCGTCGGCCAGGTGCTCGGCCGCCTGCAGTTGCGTGACGATCCCGGTCAGGCCCTGGGCCAGGGTGTCGTGAATCTCGCGGGCCATCCGGCCCCGCTCATCCAGTACGCCCGCCGCGCGCGCCTGCTCGACCAGGCGTTCCTGCAGCGCCGCGTTCTCCGCCAGCGCCGCCTCGAGCCGCGCGTTCGCCTCCCGGGCCTCGCGAAGCGCTCGTTCGCGGCCGGTCTGGTAGCGGACCATGACCTCGCCGAGCCACGCGATCAGGCAGAACGGCAGCACGTTGACGACGATCACGGCGGCCCGGCCCAGCCAGCCGGCCCACGAGGCGTAGTCGAGGCCGGTCGCCTGGGCCGTTCCCGCCACCACTCCGGCGGCCGCGATGAAATACAGCTCGCGCGGCCAGCCGACGATCTGGAAGGCGTACGCGTAGAGGGCCACCGAGTAGAAACCGAACCACGGGTCGCGGACGACCATGACCAGGCCGAACAGGTTGAGGCCGGTGAGGAACACCGCCACGACGGCCGGCCGGTCCCGCCACGCCGGGCGCGCGGTGAACAGCGCCAGGTTCCAGACCGCGGCCGCCGCGCACAGCACCAGATCGAGGCTGTCGCGCCGCAGCACGGCCGTGAAAGCGGCGAGAGCGGCCAGCACGGCGTACGGGAGCACGGTGACCATGGGTCGCAGCCGCCGTTCCCACCCGGCCGGCCAGGCCGGCTCCTCGGTCGCCATCTCGTCACCTACTCCCAGCGAAAGAATCTAGCCGCCGCGCCCGCCGCGGCGACGGCCCAGGCGAGCAGGGTGACCAGCGTGAGCCAGTGCGGCCAGTGCCCGTTGGTAGCGTCCTGCATCGCCGTGACCGCCGCGCCCATCGGGCTGAAGTGGCTGATGTGCCGCAGCGTCGCCGGCATCGTCTGGATCGGCAGGAACAGGCCGCCGAGGAAGACGAGCGGATAGAAGAGGGCGGCCCCGATCGCGTTGGCCGACCGGCCGCCGGAAGCGGCCCCGGAGACGAGCAGGCCGAGCGCGGTCAGCGCGAGCGTCGCCAACAGCGTGGCCGACACGAAACCGGCCATCTGGCGCGGCAGCACCACCCCGAACGCGAACCGCGCGACCAGCAGCAGCGCCGTCACCGACACCGCGGCGGTCACCAGCGTCAGGATCAGCTGGGCGGCGAGCACCCGGACCGGCCCGACCGGGGTGGTCCGCAGCCGGCGCAGCACCCCCTTCTCGCGGTAGCCGGCGAGCACCGGCGGCAGCACGTTCAGGGCGAGCATCGCCACCACGAACGCGACCAGGATCGGGACGTACGCGTCGAGCAGCGTCCGGCCGCCGAGATCGTCGCGGCGCTCGCGGTAGAAGGGCAGGTTGCCGAAGATGACCAGCAGGAGCAGCGGCAGCCCGACGCCGAACGCCGGCCCCGACTTCTCCCGCAGGAACAGCCTCAGCTCGGTCAGGGTCAGCGTGGTCATGCGGTCCTCCCGGTCAGCGCGACGAAGGCGTCCTCCAGCGTGGGCTGGCCGGCCTGTTCCCGGAGCTCGGCGGGCGAGCCGATCGTCAGCACCCGGCCCGCGTCGATCAGGGCGATGCGGTCGCAGAGGCGCTCGGCCTCCGGCATGAAGTGCGTGACCAGCACGATCGTGACCCCGCGCGACCGCACCTCGCCGATCAGGTCCCAGGTGTCGCGGCGGGCGTGCGGGTCGAGCCCGGTGGTCAGCTCGTCGAGTACGGCGACCCGGGGCCGCCCGACCAGCGCGAGCGCGATCGACAGCCGCTGCCTCTGGCCGCCGGAGAGTCCGGCGTACGGAACCTTCTCCTTGCCCGTCAGCCCGAGCTGCCCCAGAAGCTCGGCCGGGTCGGCCGGATCGGGATAGAACGACGAGTAGAGCCGCATCGCCTCGCCGACCCGCAGCCGCTCGGGCAGCTGGCTGTCCTGCAGCTGCACGCCGACCCGCCGGGTCACCTCGGCGTGGTCGCGCCGCGGGTCGCGGCCGAGCACGCGGATCCGGCCGCGGTCCGGGGTCCGCAGCCCGGTCAGGCACTCGACGGTCGTGGTCTTGCCGGCCCCGTTCCGGCCGAGAATGCCGAAGATCTCCCCCTGGCGCGACCGTGAACGACACGTCGTCCACCGCCACCGTGCCGCCATAGCTCTTGTGGAGGTTCTCCACCTCGATCACACCGCTCATGCCGCTCAGCGTCCCCGTCCCGGCCCCCGCGCGGATCGGTCGATCTTCCGGGCGGGCGGTGGAATCCGGCGCTCAGTCGATCGGTGGGGTCACTCCACCGATCGGTGGAGCGGGGCCGCCAGAGGGCGGCCCGCTCCTCGGTACGAATCAGCGGGTGGCCGACTGCAAGGCCGCGCCGATGATGGCGGCTCCCGTCATGTCGAGGGCCGGCTCGTCGGTCTGCCAGGCGCGGACGTCGTCGACGAAGCGGCTGTCGTCGCGGTTGAAGGCGGCGTACGGGTCGGTGCCGGCGGGCGGGCAGGCGACCATGCCGTCCTGGTAGTCGCCGAGGCCGTCTTCGAACAGGGACGGGTCGTTGGGGCCGTTGACGACCGCGCCGGTCAGGACCGGGCGGGTGCCGTCGGTGCTGCCGTTGAGGTTGGCGACCTGGTGCTGGGTGCAGTCCGGGAACGTCGACCCCTCCCCGACCATGAAGCTCGTGCCCCACGCGTTGGCGCCGAGCAGCCAGTCGCGCTGCGCCGTGGCGTAGGCGTCGAACGAGGAGTCGCCGCTTACCGAGCGGTACATGGCCTCGGTCGCGATCAGGCCGAACGTGTGCGAGTCGACGTCGAAGTCGGTGTAGACGCCGCCGGCCTTGAACGGGTCGGCCGCCGACCGGGTCGCGCCGGTCTTCACCTGGCGCTTCAGGTCGGCCACCAGCCGGCCGCGGGAGACGGCCAGGCCGCGGTCCCGGGAGTGCGCCATCGCCGCGATCAGGTCCGTGTGGGCGAGCGCGCTCACGTCGTACAGGTTGAAGGTGTCGCCGGTCTCGCCGGCGATGTAGCCCTTCGCGAAACCGGCCGCCTGGCTGATGAATTTGTCGGTGCCGGGCTGGTGCAGGCGCTGGCCGGCCAGGGCGATCTCGGCCGCCGCGAGTTCCATGTCGTCGTGCCAGGTGTCCTCGGGGTAGAAGTCGAAGGGCAGCGCGGTGGTCAGCTGCGACGGCGGGTTCTTGACCGCGGCCTGGGCGTAGAGCGAGGTCGCCGCCCGCAGATCGAGAAGAGCCCGCGCCGGCGGGTCCTGCTGGGCGGCCAGCGCGAACGCCGCCGCCACCCGGCCGGCCAGGTTGGGGCTGATCGGCGCGCCGGGCGCCGCCGCCTCGAAGACCGGGCGGTGCGCGGTCGCGTAGCGCAGGCCGGGGTCGGTGTTGGCGTCGTCCTCCTCCGGGAGCCGCCAGATGTCGTGGTCGCCGAGGAAGGTGCCGGCCTCGTTGCCCGAGCCGATGCCCACCTGCAGATACAGCGTCTTGGACTTCTGGTCCCACATCTTGTCGAGCCAGTCGATGCCGTGCCGGGCCTCCGCGCCGAGCGTCCCGGGCGCCGAGGCTCCCATCGCCCTTTGGGCGACAAGAAGATCAATGGCACCGTACGCCGTGGAATGCGTGAACTTCAGGTAGTCCCCGGCGTCGAACCAGCCGCCCTCGGCGTTCACCGTTCCGCCGCCCAGCCGGGTCAGGTCGCCCTCGGCGATGATGTCGTCGGTGACGAAGGTCGGGGTCCGGTAGACGCCGGCGTGGGCGTCGTCGAGGTGGGACGGCTGCCGGTTCAGCGCGCCCTTGATGACGTCCTTGCCGTCGCGCTGGGTCTGATAGAACGTCACGCCGTCGCGGACCAGCCGGCCGTACAGGTCCTGTGCGCTCCGGATCTCGAAGGCCGGCGAGATCGCCGTGGCGGCGCCGGTCACCTTGATCCGATAGGTGCCCGTCCGGCCCAGCCGGCTCACGTCGATCGGGTAGACGGCCTGGTAGGTGTCGCTCCAGGCGCCGCGGCTGGTTTTGCCGACGGCGCCGCTCAGCACGCTCCTGTTGTGGGAATCGAGCACGGCGAACCGCTCGCCGCTGACCGCCGCTCCGGTCATGAGGTAGGCCGTTTTGGTCTCGCCGGGCGCGTAACCGCCCTGGTCGACGCGGACTTCCGCGGCCACGTCCGGCCGGGCGGCCGCCGAGAGGGACAGGATGAGCGTCAGCCCGGTCAGGGCCGCGCCGGATTTCCGCAGGCTACCCACGGCAACTCCAAGATTGGAAGACTGTTTAACAGACCTTGGGCGGGACGCTACGACGGGTATCGACGGTGGTCAAGAGGTTCTAGGCTGGCCGTCGATGACCTCTCTTCCGCCGTTCGCCGGGGCCACGGCCTGGCTCAACTCGGAACCGCTCACGCTCCACGCGCTGCGCGGGCGGGTCGTGCTGGTCAACTTCTGGACGCTGACCTGCGTCAACTGGCTGCGCCAGGAACCGTGGGTGCGCGCCTGGTCCCGCGCCTACCGCGACGACGGACTCGTCGTGATCGGCGTGCACACCCCCGAGTTCGGCTTCGAGCACGATATCGAGCTGATCCGCCGGTCACTCGCCGATCGCGAAATCGACTACCCGGTCGCCGTCGACAGCGACTACGCGATCTGGTCCGCGTTCGACAACCACTACTGGCCGGCGCTGTACTTCGCCGACCGCTCCGGCGAGATCGTCGACTTCCACTTCGGCGAGGGACGCTACGAGAAGTCCGAGCGGACCCTGCAGCGACTTCTCGGCGTGTCCCGTCCGCTGACCGTGGTCGAGGGCGCCGGACCCGAGAAGGGCGCCGACTGGGACACCGTGCGCACCAACGAGACGTACCTCGGGCGCGGCTCCTCCACCGAAGGGCCGGTCGAGTCCCCGGCCTACCTGCCGTTCAACCGGTGGGGCCTGGACGGCGCCTGGCGGATCGGGCGCGAGGACATCGAGCTGACCGCGCCGGGCGGCACGATCGCCTTCCGCTTCCAGGCCCGCGACGCCAACCTGGTCCTCTCCAACCCGACCGGCGCGCCGATCCCGTTCCGGGTCCTGCTCGACGGCGCCGCGCCCGGGGCGTCCCACGGCGCCGACACCTCGGCCGACGGGACGGGCGTGCTCGACTACGGCCGCATGTACCAGCTGATCCGCCAGGACGGCCCGGTGGCGGAACGCACGGTCGAGATCCTGTTCGAAAGACCGGGCGTCCGGGCCTACGTCTTCACCTTCGGCTGAGAGAACCTGACGGAACCTGTCAGCCTCCGGTCGTAGCGTCGCGGGCATGCGAGTCAACGGAACGTTCGAGGTAGCCGACTTCACGCCGGCCCAGGTCCCCGCCCCCGACATCAAGACGGGGCTACCGGTCGGCGTCGCCACCATGCGCAAGACCTTCGCCGGCGGCGTCAGCGGCCGCTCGGTCACGATCTTCAGCGCGGCCTACGACCCGGCCACCGACACCGGCACCTACGTCGCGATGGAGTCGTTCGAGGGCAGCCTCGACGGAAAGCCGGGCGCGTTCAACTTCGCCCACTCGGCCACCACCGAGGGCGCCGGCGGCGGCGCCGACTACCTCGTGATCGTGCCGGCCAGCGGCACCGGCGCCCTGGCCGGCATCCGGGGCACCGGCGGCCTCGACATCGTCGCCGACGGAACCCACCGCATCTGGTTCGACTACGAGCTCGGCTGACACCCTGGTGCGATGAGGATCGCCGTGGCACAGACCGAGGTCACCACCGACCCACACGTGAACGGCCCGGCGATCCGGGCCGCGATGCGCCGGGCCGCCGGCCAGGGGGCGAGGCTGGTCCACTTCGGGGAGGGGTCGCTGTCCGGCTACGCCGGTGCCGACAAGCCGCACTACACCGGCTGGCAGATCGACTGGGCGCCGGTCACCGAACAACTGCGGGCGACGATGGCGCTCGCCGGCGAACTCGGCGTCTGGGTCGTGGTGGGCGGCAACCACCGGCTCTCCGGCGCCCACCGGCCGCACAACTCACTCTGGGTGAACGGGTTGTGGGTCAGCATCGCGGTGCCCGCCCAGTGCGCGCCGGCCTCGCCCTCGGCGGTGGCGGGCCCGCACGGCTATCTGCTGCGGCAGGCCCGCGCCGACGGGCCCGACCTGATCTGCGTCGACCTGGACCGGGCCGACCCGGAGCTCGACGTCGCCCTGAAGAAGGCCCGCCCGTGGCGCGCGACCGCCCGGGCCGGCGACGTCTACGCCGCCGCCCGGGTCACCGATCCGCGCAGCGCCGACCGCACGGGTGCCTGACCTATCGGATGCGCAGACGGATCGTGCGGGCCTCGGGGCGCAGGGCGAAGTCGGGCCACACGTCCGGGCCGCAGGCCCGGGAGCCGAGGCCGTGCTGGGCCGCGTCGATGAAGAGGTAGCTCGTGGTCGACGGCGGCAGCTGGTAGGGGTGCGGTGCGCGGGCCATCTCCTGCGGGGTGTGGCGGGTCAGGGTGAAGCCGGGGCGGCGGCCCCGGGTGTCCGGGACGGTGTCGATCCGGAGCCCGCCGCCGAGGGTCAGCGAACGCAGGCCGGCGCGGTGGCCGGTTTCCTGGGGCCGGGCATAGTCGGCCGACAGATCCGAGATTCCCGCGGAGAAGCGGCCGACCAGCGCGGCATGCCGGCTGTCGGGATAGGACTCCAGCGGGCCCGTTCCGAACCATTCGGCACTGTCGATCGGGTTGTCGCCGTCGGGGAAGTCGAAGCGGATCCCGATCCGGGGCCACACCGTGGACCAGCCCCGGGACGGCTCGATCGAGACGCGCAGGTCGAGCTCGTCGCCGGCCAGCGTCCAGACCGTTTCGACGACCACCGACCGGCCGGAGTGCGCGGCGGCGACGCGAGAAACGGTCTTCAGGGCGCCGGGCGCGGTCGACACGGAGACCACGCGGGTGGTCAGGCGGTCGAGGCCGTCGCGCCGCCAGAGGGCGGCGTTCGAGACACCGGCGAGGCTGCCGTCGCTTTCGGCCGGGTTGCCGGAGGTGCCCTCGTCGTTGTCGGTCGGGGCCCGGAACAATTCCAGGCGCGGGCCGGCCACGGTCCGGCCCGCCAGACGTACGAGGGTGCCCTGGTCGAATGCCGCGGGTCCGAGGGTGAGCGTCCCGTCGCCGGGCTCCCACCGGGGCTCGCGGGGCGTCGCCGCGACCGCCCGCGGAGCGGAACAGTCGAGCTGGGCGACCGCGACCACGTGCCCGGCCGGGGCCCACGCGGTGTCCTCGGCCAGCACCGCCTCGACCGTCAGCCAGGTCTCGGCCGGCGCGGCGGCGATGTCGACGGCGGGCAGCGGCACGCGTGCGGACGCGCCGGCCTCGATCGCGGCCACCGTCAGGTCACCGGACGACGTTGCCTCGCCGTCGTGCGTCACCTGCCAGCGGAAAGCCAGGTCGGAGGTGTCGGCGGAGTGGCGCAGGTTGGCCAGCTCGACGCTGCCGGCACCGAAGGAGAACCGGATCGGCTGGACCACGGCCTTGTATTCGTGCAGGCCGGGCGTCGGCACGTCGTTGCTCAGCACCATCCCGTCCATCACGAAGTTGCCGTCGTGGACGACCTCGCCGAAGTCGCCGCCGTACGCGTAATAGGGCGTCCCGTCGGCGGCCGTGGTCAGGATGCCGTGGTCGCGCCATTCCCACACGAATCCGCCGTGCAGCCGCGGAAAGCGGTGCACGAGTTCCTCGTACTGGTCGAGAGCGCCCGGCCCGTTGCCCATCGCGTGGGCGTATTCGCAGAGCAGGAACGGTTTCGTCCGCTGCCGGGCCCCCTGGGCGGGCGTGCAGCCGAGCAACTTGGCCCGGGATCCGTCGGTGCCGATCGCGGTCGTCTCCAGCACCGACGAATACATTCGCGAATAGACGTCGGTGTATTCGCCGGCGTGGTCGCCCTCGTAGTGGACCGGGCGGGACGGGTCGCGGCCGTGCACCCAGGCCGACATCGCGGCCAGGTTGCTTCCGGTTCCGGCCTCGTTGCCGAGCGACCAGATCACGATGCTCGGGTGGTTCTTGTCCCGTTCCACGGTCCGCTCGATGCGGTCCAGACAGGCCGCACGCCACGACGGGTCGTCCGACGGGTTGCCGGCCCAGTCGAGGGCCGAGAAGCCGTGGGTTTCCAGGTCGCATTCGAGAATGACCCAGAAACCGAGTTCGTCGGCCAGGTCGAGCAGGCGCGGATGCGGCGGATAGTGGCTGGTGCGGATGGCGTTCACGTTGAACTGTTTCATCCGGGCCAGGTCGGCGCGCGCATGCTCTTCGTCGAAGACGCGGCCGCGGACCGGATGGGTCTCGTGCCGGTTCATGCCGTGGAAGACGACCCGGCGGCCGTTGACCAGGAACTGGTCGCCGCGGATCTCGACCGTGCGGAAGCCGAGGCGCAGGGACACGGTTTCCGCGGTTGTGGACAGGGCAGCGGCGTACAGAAAGGGAAGCTCGGCCGACCACGGCCGGACCTCGCCGACGTCGAAGGCCACAACGGACGCCGCGTCTTCCCAGACCTTTTCGATGCCGAGTGCGGGGATCCGCAGAGTGACCGGGAAGCCTTCGGAAACGATTTCCGGCTCGAGAAAGCCGTGGCCGTCGTGGAAAGACGCTCGCAGCCACGCGTCCTCGATGCCGCCGTCGGGCGAATGCCGCAGGGTGACGTCGCGGAAGATTCCCGGTCGCCACCACTGGTCCTGATCCTCGAGATAGCTGGCGGCCGACCATTGGTGCACGCGCACCGCGATGACGTTGTCGCCGGCCTTCAGCGACGCCGTGACGTCGAATTCGTGGGCCAGCCGGCTGCCGCTGGCATAGCCGATCTCCTGGTCGTTCACCCACACCTTGAACAGCGATTCGACACCGTCGAACCGCAGCACGACCCGCCCGGTCCCGAGCCATTCCGGTGGGACCTCGATGTGCCGCCGGTAGTCGCCGGTCGGGTTCTCGTCCGGCACGAACGGCGGGTCGATCGGGAACGGGTACTGGACGTTGGTGTATATGGGCGTGCCGAAATGGGACGGGACCTCGATGGTGTCCCATTCGATGGTGTCCGGCACGTCGGCCCGGGGCGACAGCCGGAATTGCCACGATCCGTTCAGCGACAACGACGGCGCGTCGGAATGCAGCCACGAGCGCGCCGCGCGAACGGCACCGCGGAACGGCTTCTGGTCCGAGATGTACGACATGCCAGCCCCTAACGAACTACGACGGTACGGATCTCCCAGCGCCCCAGGCCGAGTTCCAGTTCGCCGGCCGCGGGCACCGTGCCGAGCGGCCGTCCGAGCAGGTCGACCGTGGTCGCCTCGGTGAACGCCCCGGTCAGGCGGGCGGTCGCCCCGGCGTCGCTCATCGCGACCAGGCGCACCTCGGTGCCCGCGGCGACCCGGCGGATGCTCGACACAAAGAGATCATCGCCCGCCACGCCGAGCCCCGCTCGATCCGCGGGCAGCGTGTCGCCGTCACCGGCCGGCCCGGCGCCCCGGACCGCGAGCACGTCGTGCCGGAACGCGGCGGCCAGCGCGACCGCGTGCGCGCCCGGCCAGCCGGTCGCCGACGGGACGACCGCGAACCGGTGCTCGATGCGTACGCCCAGGTCCTGCGCGCCCGGCGCGCCGATCTCGCTCGCCGCCGGCTCGTCCCGATAGGGATGGATGTTGACGCTGATCGATCCGATCGCGCGCAGCAGCGTGATCGCGAGCTCCGCCCCGCCCTGGACCAACTCGTATTCCGTCGAATGGTCCAGCAGCACGGTCGCCATTCCGGCCGACACGAATTCGTCGGCCGGGAACGTCGGAATCGGATATTCGCCCCAGCCGCCCTCGGCGGTGAGCCCGCGCTCGGTGACCGCGAACTGCCCCGAGGCGGCCGACATCGCGGCCGGAACCGGCAGCGGAATGTGCAGGCGCAACCGGTGGTCGGCGGACTGGTTGAGGAACGAGGTGCCGAGCCGCACGAACGGCTCGCCCGCGCGGACCTCGACCACCATGTCGACCGGGGTCGCGACGGTTTCGCCGGCGCGACGGTCCCGTTCGCCGGCGTCGATCGCGACCGGCCAGTCATAGACGCGAGTGACTTTGAGCCGGGCCCGCAGCGGACCGTTCTCGACCAATTCCACCGTGACCGCCGCCGGCGTTTCGACCAGCACATCGTGCACCGGCGGCCCGTAGTTGTAACTGTCGCCCCGGTCGCCGCCGTCGACGAGCCGGCCGACACCCTGCAGCACGGTCCCGTCGGCCCCGGTGATATCGAGCGTGCCATCCGGCGCGATCAGCACCTCGACCAGACCATTCGACAAACCCCGGTCGGTCGCGGTCGCCGCATTCGCTTGCGCCTTTTCCGGTACGCCGCTTCGGCCGCGAGTCGTCACTCGGACCGTGGCCAGTCCGCTCGCCGGGACCGACACCGGCGCGAGCACCGTCGTCCTCGCCTCGGCCAGCGTTTTCACCGACCACTCCCCCGGATGCTCGGCCGCCAGCGCCGCCACGTCCGCGCGGAGGATCATCAGGTCGAATTCCCTGCGGTGCGGCACCTCGGCGACATGGAAAGTCAGTTCGCCGGGCCGCAGGTCATACCGGTCGATCAGCCGGCCGAACAACTCCCGCCGGTGGATCCGCCGCAGCACCCGCTCCAGCTGCGAGGCGTCGATCCGCTCGTCGCTGAGCACGGTCGGGGCGTACGCGGTCGGCTGCACCGGGTGGGCCGTCCCGTCGGCCGCGATCGCGACCAGGTCGTCGCCGTCGCCCGCCGCCACGTCCACCTCGATCAGCGTGGTGCGCGGCACCGGCAGCGGGTTGGCGACCAGGTAGGCGTCGCTGGGCACGCTTGCGGCGGCCGTCGCGAGTGCCGCGTCCCGGACCGCGCGGGCGGCCTGGGTCGCCTCGGCCAGCCGGGCCTCGACCTGATCCGAGGTCTCGTCGGTGCCCGAGCCCACGACCGAGTCGTGCGCCGTCGACTCGATGATCTTGTGCCAGGCCAGGGCGAGGAACGGCGACTCGTCCCGGTCCGACCACTGGGCGTTCAGGCGTTCCGCGTGGTCGACGGTCCGCTCGGCGATCGCCATGCCCTGCTTGAGCGCCAGCCGCACCGAGAGCACGCCGGGCAGGATGTTGCCGCGGACGTGACTGCGCAGCTCGCCGGTGACGACCGCGGTGACCTCGTCGCGGGCATGCTGCCGGACGTATTCGTCGAGGGTCGCGATCTTCACCTCGCCGGCCTGTTTCAGCCACTCCGCCAGCCGGGGATCGGGCGCGTTGTGGTCGGTGCCGGCCATCGCGAGCACCGGGTCGTTGCCCCACCGCTCGACGGTCATCGACGCGTACTCGGCCAGGGCCGGGCCGATCCGGTCCGGGATGAGCAGCACGTCGAGGCCGTTGTCGTAGCCGTCGAACAGGAACTCGGTGCGCACCTCGGAACCGTCCGGCGCCCGCCAGCGGAAGGCGTGCCCGGTGACCGTTCCCGGCACGCCCCGCCAGAGGGCCGCGTGCTCGAGCCCGGCCCGGGCCAGGATCTGCGGCATCTGGGCGACGTGGCCGAACATGTCGGGCAGATAGCCGAGCGGCATCGAGCCGCCGAGCCCGGCCGCGGCGGCCCAGCCCATCTGCAGGTTGCGCACGATGGTCTCGCCCGAGCAGAGGAACTCGTCGAGCAGGATCAGCCACGGCCCGACACCCAGCTGCCCGTTCGCGACCAGGGCGGCCACCCGGTCCCGGTTCTCCGGCCGCATCTGAAGGTAGTCCTCGATCGCCGCCATCTGCCCGTCGACGGTGAACCGGAAGGCGGGGTCGGCCTCGGCGGACGCGAGAACCGTGTCCATCGCCGTCACCAGCCGGTGCCGGAAGACCTGAAAGGGCTCGTACCATTCCCGGTCCCAGTGGAAGTGGGGCACGAAGACGGCATTCTTTGGCATGTGTCGGGAACCTTCGCTTATTTGATGGAGCCGGCGCCGAGGCCGGTCCGCCAGAACCGCTGCAGCAGAATAAAGACGATGATCACCGGGATGATCGAGACCAGCGAGCCGGTGATCACCGATTCCTGCAGGAGCGACACCCGCGCGGTCTGGCCGTTCCACTCGAAGAGGCCGAGCGTGATCGGGAACAGCGATTCCTTCTGCAGCATCACCATCGGCAGGAAGAAGTTGTTCCAGATGCCGACGAACTGAAACAGGAAAATGGTCACCAGCGACGGCGACATCAGCTTGAAGGCGACCGAGAAGAACGTACGGAATTCGCCGGCGCCGTCCAGGCGCGCCGATTCCAGGATCTCCTCCGGAACGGCCGCGTTGGCGAAGATCCGCGCGAGATAGACGCCGAACGGGCTGACGATGCTGGGCAGGAACACCGCGAGATAGGTGTCGACCAGGCCGAGCTTCGAGAACAGCAGGAACAGCGGCAGGGCGAGCGCGGTCGTCGGCACGAGAACGCCGCCGAGAATGACCGAGAACAGGAACTCGCGGCCCCGGAACTTGAACTTGGCCAGGGCGTAACCGCACAGCGCCGAGATGAGGGTGCCGATCGCCGCGCCCAGCACGGCATAGATGACGCTGTTCAGGGCCCAGCGCAGGAAGATGCCGTCGGTGCGGCCGAACAGGGTCTTCAGGTTCGCCCCGAGGTCAAAATGCGAGAACCAGAGGCCGAACGTGGTCGCGAGGTCGCCCTGCGGCTTGGTCGCGGCGACGAGCAGGAAATAGACCGGCAGCAGGAAGTAGATGGCGAGCAGGAACATCAGCGCCATGGCCGCCGTCCTGCTCGTCTTGCTCTCTTGCGAAGGCCTGCTCATAGCCCCGCCCTCTTCGAGGTCAGCTTCATGAAGCCGAAGCTCAGCACGAAGGTGATGGCGGCGATGATCACCGAGACGGCGGCCGCCTGCTGGTAGTTGTTCCCCGACGCCACCGCGTAGGCGAGCATGTTCGGGGTGAACGTGCTGGAGATGTTGGACGAGATCTGGCGCAGCACGGCCGGCTCGGCGTACAGCTGCAGCGTCCCGATGATCGAGAAGACCGTGGTCAGGACGATCGACGGGGCGATGATCGGCACCTTGATCCGCCAGGCGATCGACCAGTTGCTGGCGCCGTCGATCTTCGCCGCCTCGTAGAGCTCCTGCGGGATCGACTGCAGCGCCGAAAACATGATCAGCATGTTGTAGCCGGTCCACAGCCAGGTCGAGACGTTCGCCGCCGACCAGAGCACCGCCCCCGGGCCGAGGAAATCGGGGTGGAAACCGAGCTTCTGCAGCAGGTCGACGACCGGGCTCAGCTGAGGCGAGTAGAGAAAGCTCCACATGATCGCGGCGATCACGCCCGGCACGGCGTACGGCATGAACGCCGCGATGCGGAAGAAAGCCTTGCCCCGCAGCAGCGGGGTGTCGAGCAGCAGGGCCATGACCAGCGCGAGAAACAGCATCACCGGCACCTGCACGATGCCGAACAGCGCGATCCGGCCGACGCTGGCCAGGAACTCGTTGTCCTGGAACGCCTTGACGTACTGCTCGAACCCGCCGAACGCGGTGTACGAATGCCCGTACTGACCGCCGGTCCGCTTCACCACCTGGGTGCTCTGCCAGATCGCGTAGCCCACCGGAAGCAGGTAGAACAGCGCGAACGGCAGGAAGAACGGCGTCAGGAAGGCGGCGATGGTGCCCGCCCGGGGGCCGCCGCCGCGATGGCGGCGGCGGCCCTTGGCCGGCCTGGCGGTACCGGTCATCCGGCAGTTG
>NZ_JBFBAD010000162.1:0-17798 GCF_040682075.1 Actinoplanes sp. NPDC051411
TCCGGCTGCTGGACGCCCCGATCGCGCTGGTCCGGGACCGCCTGTCGCTGCACAAGACTCCCACGACTCGGGCGGCGATCGCCGCCCAGCCTTGGCCGCGCGTCTACGAACTCCCGGCCTACGCACCAGAGCTCAACCCGGTCGAGAACGTCTGGCCGACCATCAAAGGCAGCCTGGCCAACCTTGCCGTCCGCACCGTCAACGACCCCACCACCGCGGCGAAGAACCGCCTTGAACGCATGCAATACCGCGCCGCCCCGATCGACGGCTACCTCACCGCAACGGGTCTACCTCCACCAACACCACCCTGACCCCACCCCAAAAGGTGTCTAGTGTTTCGTCGTGACGACACCAGGAACGGGCCGGATCGTGCTGCTCAACGGCGCTTCGAGTTCGGGGAAGAGCAGCGTTGCCCGGGCTCTGCTTCCGCTGCTTGCCGACCCGTGGTTCTTCGTTCCCGTCGACGCGATCGGAGCGATGCGTTCCGCCGTCCACACTCGGGTGCTCGACGAGACGGAAGTCAGCGAAATGCTGCGGAGGACCCGGCTCGGCTATCACCGGGCAGTGGCCGCCCTGGCCTCGGCGGGGAACCACGTCATCATGGACTACCCGCTCAGCGAGCAGTGGCGCGTCACGGATCTGCTCACGACGCTGGCCGGATATGACGTGACGCTCGTGGAGGTTCGTTGCTCAGCCGAGGAGCTCGAGCGGCGGGAGCGCGTTCGCGGTGATCGGCCGCTGGGGCTGGCCCGCTCGCAGACGATGGTCTACGCGCATGGCGAGTTCGACATCGCCGTGGATACCACGGACACCGGAGCTGACGAGTGCGCGCGCATGATCGTGCAGGGGCTGGACGCGACCGCGGGCCCGAAGGCGTTCGATCGGCTCCGTCAACGACTGGTGCCTGACGGCCGCACTTGAGGCTGGGGATCCGGGCCGCACCCCCGCCGGCCCGGATCCCCGGTCTCCTATCCCTGGAACTTGCCGATCACCTTGGTGTAGTCCAGGTTGGCGTTGTCGCGGCTGAGCTCCCAGTACGTGAAGCGCGTGAGGCCGTGCTGCTGGGCGTAGGACAGCATGGTGTTGAAGTTGGCGACGGTGACGTTGCCGTTCGCGTCGGTCTTCGCGTTCATCGACGAGATGCCCTGCTTGGCGTAGATGCTCGCGTCGGTGCCGCCGAGCGCCGACTTGAGCTGCTTGTGCAGACCCTCGCTGGCCGAGACGGTGACCGCGCCGTGGTCGACGCCGGAGTCGTTGTCGCTGAAGTCGAACGGCATGATCGTCCAGTTGTCGACCGGGGAGCCGATCGCGGCGGCCTGGCCGGGGATTTTCGCCTCGTCGCCCTCGAGCCCGTTCTTGCCGGTGCCCAGGGTCAGGATCGTCGAGACGCCGGGGTTCTTCTGCTTGACGATCTTCAGTGCTTTGAGGACCTTGTTGGACTGGCTGACCTCACCCGCCTCCAGGTCGATGTCGATCGCCTTGAGCTTGTAGAGGTCGATCACCTTCTGGTAGGCCCCGGCCAGCACGGTCTCGTTGGAGCACGAGTTGCCGAGTTTGTTGCCGGAGTAGCCGCCGAACGACACGACCACGTCACCGCCGGCCCCGCGAATCTTGTTGATCATGCTCTGTTTGCCGGAGTCGTTGAGCGTGCCCGAGTCCCAGACCGGCGAGCAGGTGCCCTGGTTGAGGATGAAGGCGAGGGTGAACGCCTTCACGCCGGTCGTGTTCATGACGTTGACCGGGTCCTTGGTGCCGCTCACGTTGGAGTAGATGTAGGGCGCGCCGCCGCGTACGGCAAGAGCGGAAGCGGCCGTCGTGGCCGCCTCACTCACCGACATGCCGGCCCAGACACCTCCGACAGCGACGGCCGCGACCAGACCGCCGACGAGGGTTTTGCGGTACTTCATGGGGATTACCTCCGTTGTGAGGGATGCGGAGGAGGCTAATCGTGAGCTTGTCTTACATATAGTCCATTTAAGGAAATTTATGATTCCGCGCATCTCGGGTGATCAGGCAAGCGCTTGCCTGCACGGCGTCTGCTCATGTAGATAGGTAGATGTCAATGCTTCACCGGCGTGATCGTGGGCGCGCCGTCCCCGTCCATCGATCCCGAGGCAGGCCATGAAAAGACGTCTGACGAGCATCGGCGCGGCCGTGCTCGCCGTCCTCGCGTCCACGCTGTTCCTCGCCCGGCCGGCGCTCGCCGCCACCGGGCTGCACATCAGCGGGACCAGCATCGTCGAGTCGAACGGCAACAAGTTCGTGATGCGCGGCATCAACCACGAGCACACCTGGTTCGCCAACCAGACCGGCTCGTTCGCCGACATCAAGGCGACCGGCGCCAACACCGTACGCGTGGTCCTCAGCGGCGGCCGCTGGACCGCCAACTCGGCCGCCGACGTGGCCAACGTGATCGCGCTGTGCAAGCAGAACAAGCTGATCTGCGTCCTCGAGGACCACGACACCACCGGGTACGGCGAGGACAGCGCGGCGTACACGCTCGACCAGGCGGTGAACTACTGGATCGGCCTCAAGAGCGTGCTGGCCGGCCAGGAGGACTACGTCATCATCAACATCGGCAACGAGCCGATCGGCAACACCAACCCCGGCCAGTGGACGGCCGCCACGGTCGCCGCGGTCCAGAAGATGCGCAGCAACGGCTTCCAGCACATGCTGATGGTCGACGCGCCGAACTGGGGCCAGGACTGGCAGTTCACGATGCGCGACAACGCGCAGACGGTCCTCGACGCCGACTCGCAGCACAACACGATGCTGTCCATCCACATGTACTCGGTGTTCAACACGGCCTCGTCGATCGCGTCCTACCTGGACACGTTCGCCGCCAAGGGCTGGCCGCTGGTGATCGGCGAGTTCGGCTGGCAGTACGACTCGACCCAGGTCGACGACCAGACGCTGATGTCGGAGGCGGTCAAGCGCGGCATCGGCTACATCGGATGGTCGTGGGCGGGCAACAACGACCCGATCCTCGACATGACCAACAACTTCGACCCGGCCCAGCTCACCACGTGGGGTCAGCGGATCGTCAACGGCCCCAACGGCATCAAGGCGACCGCCAAGCAGGCGACCATCTTCGGCACGTCGACTCCGCCGCCCACCACTCCGCCGACCAGTCCCCCGACCACACCGCCCACCACGCCGCCCACCACGCCGCCTCCGTCCGGTGGTGGCTGCACGGCGGCCTACTCGATCACCGGCTCGTGGGGCGGCGGCTTCCAGGCCGACGTCAAGGTGACCGCGGGCTCGTCGGCGATCAAGAGCTGGACGGTGACGTGGACCTACGCCAACGGCCAGACCGTCTCCCAGGCCTGGAACGCGACCGTGACGAGCAGCGGCGCGAACGTGACGGCCCGCAACGTCAGCTACAACGGCAGCCTGGCCGCCGGCGGGACGGCCTCGTTCGGCTTCCTCGGCTCGTGGAACGGCTCCAACCCCGTACCCAATCCGACCTGCACCGCAGGCTGACCCGGTGCCGGGCCGCCCAGAGCGGCCCGGCGCCTCCTCCCGCCGCAGGCCTCAATTGAGCAGCGAATGCTTCCGGCTGTACAAGAAGTAGACGATCATGCCGATCACGAACCAGACCGCGAACCGCAGCCACGTGACCGGCGACAGGAACGTGATCAGCCAGATCGAGAAGACCACGCCGATCGCCGGAACCACCGGCATGGCGGGCAGGCGGAAACTGCGCGGCACGTCCGGCCTGCGGTAGCGAAGCACGATCACCGCCACGCAGACCACGACGAACGCCAGCAGAATGCCGATGTTGGTCAGCTCCGCCGCCTCCTCGATCGGCAGGAAGCCGGCAATGATCGCCGACGCGGCGCCGGTGATCCAGGTGACCCGGGTCGGCACCCGGCGGGTCGGGTGCAGACGGGCGAACCATTGGGGCAGCAGACCGTCGCGGCTCATCGAATACCAGACCCGGGTCACGCCGAACATGAACGTGAACATCACCGTCAGAATGCCGATGATCGCGCCGACCGCGATGACGTCGGCCAGCCCGGAGAGCCCGACCGAGGCGAACGCGGTCGAGAAGCCGCTCTTCGGGTCGACGTCCTTGTAGTTCTGCATGCCGGTCAGCACCAGGCAGGCGAGCACGTAGAGCACCATCGAGATGGCCAGCGAGTAGATGATCGCCTTGGGCAGATGCCGCCGCGCATCCTTGGATTCTTCGGCCGCCGTGCTCATCGCGTCGTAGCCGAACACCGCGAAGAACACAGTGGACGCACCGGTGATCGCCCCGCCCACCCCGAACGGGAAGAACGGGTGGTAGTTCGACGAGTGCACGTGGAAGAACCCGACGACCACCACAAGCAGCACGACGGCCACCTTCACCGCGACGACCGCGGTCTCGGTGCGGGCCGCCGCCCGGACGCCGAGGTTGAGCAGGTAGGCGATGAGCAGGCACAGCAGTACCGCGAACAGATCGACCACATGGCCGGTCCCGGTGCCCGGCGCCCCCAGCATCCACGCCGGCAGGTGCACCCCGACATCCGACATCAGGAACGAGAAGTACCCGGAGATGCCGATCGCCACCACCGCCACGATCGCCGTATATTCCAGCAGCAGATCCCAGCCGATGAACCAGCCGACGATCTCCCCCAGCACCGCATAGCCATAGGTGTAGGCCGAGCCGGCCTTCGGAATCATGCCCGCGAACTCGGCATAGGAGAGCGCCGCGGCCGCACTCGCCACCCCCGCGATCAGGAACGAGATCAGCACAGCCGGCCCGGCCGTCTCGTGCGCCACCGCCCCGGCCAGCGCGAAGATCCCGGCGCCGATAATGCCGCCGACGCCGATCGCGGTCAGCTGAAACAGCCCCAGCGAACGGTTGAGGTCGGTCCGCGTCTCGTCGGTGATGTCCTCGACCGGCTTCCGCCGGAACAGTCCGTCCATTTACATGGACTACCACGCTTTCCCCCACAACGCATCCAACATCATGGATTCCAAGCCGTCGGCCCCGCGAGCCGCCGGCCCTTTTCCCGTACGCCACTCAGCCCTCCCCGCCGCCCAGCCCTCCCCGCCGCCCAGCCCTCCCCGCCGCCCAGCCCCTCCCGCCGCCCAGCCCCTCCCCGGCATCACTCAGCCCTCCCAAACGGATTCAGCCCGTCCCGACGCGTCAGCTCTTGCCGAGCGCCAGTCAGCCGTCCCCAACGCCGTCAGCTCTCGCCGGGCACCGTCAGTTCTCGCCGAGCGCCAGTCGGCTCTTCCGAACTCCGCCCTTCGCGGTGCTACCCACCCCGCCCTCCCGGCGCTCTCGGTTCTTGCGCCCAGCGCGAAGCCCTTCCCTCCTTCGCCCAGCCCCTTCCAACGTCGGCCAGTCCTTCGCGACGCCGACCAGTCCTCGCGGCGCTCGCAGCTCTTGTCACTTGGCGCAAGGCCCTTCCGTCTTCCGCCCAGCCCCTTCGGTCTTCCGCCCAGCCCCTTCCGGCGCCGGCCAGTGCTTCGCGGCGTTACCCCAGCCCTGGCGGCGCACCCAGCTCTTGCCGCCCGACGTAAAACCCTCCCGCCCTCGACTCGGCGCAGTGCAACCCCCGCGGCACCACCCCAACCCCCGCGGCGCCCAAGCCCTTGCCGCCCGGCGCAAACCGTCCTGCGAGGTGGCGGCGGCGAGCAGGCTGCCGGTCGAGCGGGGTGTCGTGGTCGCCGTCCGCTCAGCCCTTTCCGCCGCTGCGCTCCCCTTCGCGACGCCCCCAACTCTCGTCACCTGCCGCGAAGCGGTTCCGCCCTCCGCCCAGCTCTCGCGACGCCGGCAGCGACCCAGCTCTTGCCGCCCGGCGAAAGGCCCCTCCCGCGGCCGCTCAGCCCCGGGCGCTGCGCATCCCTCCGCGACACGAACCTGTCCTCGCCCCGCCCCCGGCTCTCCTGACTGCCGCCCTCCGCCCAGGCCCCTCGTGGCGCTACCCAGCCCGCGCACGGTCCCGCTTTTTGTCGCCTGACGCTAAACCCTTCATTCAGCGGCGCTGCGCGGCCCCCGCGATGCCGTCAGCTTTCCGGCTCGGCGCGAAGCCCTTTCGCGCCCCGCGCCCGGCCGTGCGTTCAGCCGACCGGGCGTGCCAGGCGGGCGACGACCGACTCGACCAGGACCCGCCGGTTGGTGGACGCGGCCGTGACCGACCGCCCGTCCGTCGAGATGACGAACGACGTGGTCCCGCCGGGGCCCGTTCCCGGGTGGCCGTAGAGGCCCCGCTGACGGTTGACCAGCCAGCCCAGGCCGTCGTTGAGCGCTTCGGTCGCGAGGTCGCCGGGGAGCAGGGAGGCCCAGCCGCTCCCGAACCGCACGATGTCGGCCGGTGTGGACCAGAGGCCCAGGGCAGCCGGTAGCGCGCCGAGCATGCGGACCGGCCCGTCGTCGCCATGTCCCGTGACGGCGTCGGTGACCGGCCACCGCTCGGGGAAGGACGAGCGGGTCATGCCCAGCGGTTCGAGCACGAGCGTGCGGGCCGCGTCAGCGAATCTCTCACCCGTCACGTCGCTCAGCAACTGGCCGAGGACGCCGTAACCGCCGTGACTGATCCGGACCTCACCCCGCCCCTCGCAGGCGACCGTCACGCCGAGGAGTTCCCGCTGGTCGGGCACCCGCTCGGCGAACAGCTCGCCCGGGTTGGGCACGCCCCCGCGATGGGCGAGCAGATCGCGGACCGTGACGTCGTCGTCGAGCCGCGTTCCGGTCAGGTAGCCATTGGCCGGCGCGTCGAGTTCGACCCGCCCGTCCGCGATCAGGCGCAGCACGGCCACCGCGGTGATCGCCTTGGTCGTGCCATAGACCGGGAAGCGGTGCTCAACGCGCAGCCGCTCCTCACGATCGAGGTCGGCCCACCCGAACGCCGCCGCCCACGAGACACCGCCGGGCACCTCGCGCATGCGGTCATCGCCGGCCGCAAGCGGCCCGCAAGCCTCCAGTCCGTCAGCGACCGGACGACCAGCAGCAGCCAACCCGCCACCCGCGGCGGCGACCGCCCCGAGCCGCCATCCACCCGCCCTCTCCCCCGGCCAGTGCGCGGCGGCCGAGAGGGCGGTCAGGCCGAGCTCCGAATAGCTCTCGCCCAGCGTCACGAGAGCCGTATCCGGTACCGGGCCGGTGAAGCTCCGCGGCGGAGCGGCGGAGGGCTGATCGGGGGCGGGGTCGGCGATCGGGTAAAGCCGCATGACCCGCAACCGGCGGGGATCGGAGGGTTCGGCCGCTGCCTCGACGCGGAGGCCGCCGATGCGGGCGCGGACGGTTTCCGGGCCGGCCGAGGTGACCGTCAGGTGCTGGTGGAGCTGGGCGGCGACCGGGCGCAGCGCCCGCACCATGATGTCGGGTGGGAGCAGCTTGAGGAAGTCGTCGGCGAAGTGTTCGCGCAGCTCGGGCTCGCTGGGTGGGAGCCAGGACGGGGAGGCGGCGCCGCGGAAGCGGACGACGACCCAGCGCACCTGGGCCAGCGCCGGGTTGGTCTCGCCCTCGATGGCGGCCTTGAGCGCAGTCCAGCTAGGCAGGCCGTGCTCGCGGGCGATCGCCCGCTGGGCGTCGTGCAGGGTGGGGAACTCGCCCGCGCCGAGGCGGCGTTTCGCCTCGACCTTGAGATAGCGCAGGCTGGGGTGGTCGGGAAGATCCCGTGGCTGGATGGACAAGGCAGTCTCTCCTCGTGCCCGCGGGTCCGCGACGTCGGGCGGAAAGACAGCCGTCGTCGACATGCGACTTGCGCAAACCGGTGAGCTTGCAGCTCTGCCCGCGGACCCAGAGGCGACCGGAACCACCTGCCCGACAAGTTACACCACTCTTGACCCGGAGAGCGCTCTCACCCATGCTGGAAACTCGACGCTTAACCGTTTAAGTTCCGGGGGCTCCGATGGAGAGCATCACCAAGAACAGACAGTCGCTGCCGGCTCTGCGAGCCATGATCTCGCGGGCGTACGGGGTGAGCCGCGTCCCGACCGGCGACGACTGGGTGACCGAGCTGAGTCATGGGTGGTTCAGCGTCGCGTACCGGATCCGCTTGCGCGACGGCGCGCAGGTGGTTCTCAAAATCGCGCCGCCCGCCGGGGTTGAGGTTCTGACCTACGAGCGAGGGGCCATGGCCACCGAGCTCGCCGCGATCCGGCTGATCCGGGAGCACACGACCGTGCCGGTGCCGGACGTCCACTTCGCCGACTGCAGCCATGAGCTGTGCGACTCCGACTACTTCTTCATGGGCTTCGTCGACGCGCCCAACTTCGGCATGATCAAGGAGCAGCTCTCGCCGGCCGAGCGGGACCGCTACAACGAGGCGCTCGGCGCGACGACGCGGGAGCTCAACTCGATCAAGGGGCCCGGGTTCGGGCCGCTCGCCGGGCCTTTCGTCGCCTCGTGGCGGGTCCGGTTCGCCGCGATGGTCGAGGACATCCTGCGCGACGGCGAGCGGCGGTCGGTCGACCTCGGCTGGGACTACGCCGAAGTACGCAAGGTGTTCACCGAGCACGCGCCCACACTGGACGAGGTCACCGAGCCGGTGTTCGTCGAGTGGGACCTCTGGGACAACAACGCGATGATCTCGGACGGGCGGATCGCCTGCGTCATCGACCACGAGCGCGCGTTCTACGGCGATCCGCTGATCGAGGCCGGGTTCACCGCGTTCGAGATGCCGGTGTTCGGGTCGTCGACCGCTTTCATGCGCGGCTACGGCCGGACGGAGTTGAGCCCGGCCGAACGGATCCGGCGGCGGCTGTACACGATGTACCTGGCCGTCATCATGGTCGTCGAGACCCGCTATCGCGGTCACAACGACGACGAGGAATACGACTTCGCCCGGGCGCGGATCGACGATCTCATGGCGTTGCTCGGGCGTACGCATTGACGTCTCCCCTGGGAAGCCGGCCGGTCGGCCGGCTGCTCTGGCAGGCGTGCTCGCAGACCACGCTCTCCGTGGGGGTCTATGGAATCTATGCGCTGACCAACGCCGCGTTCGTCGCCCGCGGGGTCGGGCCGTCGGCGATGGCCGCGGTCAACCTGGTCGCCCCGGTGCTGCTCGTGCTGGGCGCGGTGTCGACGACCGTCGGCGTGGGCGGCGCCTCGCTGGTCTCCCGGTCGCTGGGCGCGGGTGATCCGCTGTCGGCCGCGCGGGCGGCCGGGAACGCCTTCGCCCTGTTCTGGGCCACCGCGGCGGTCATCACCGTCGTCGGCCTCATCGCACTCGGCCCGCTGCTGGCCTTGCTCGGTGACACGACCGGGGCGTCCCGCGGCTACGCCGGGATCATCCTGGCCGGGGCGCTCGTCTCGACCGGCTTCTCGAGCCTGGTGCGGGCCGAGGGCCGGATGCGTTTCTCCACCCTGATCTGGGTCGCGGCGGTGCTGCTCCAGATCATCCTCGATCCGGTGCTCATCTTCGGGCTGCACCTCGGGGTACGCGGCGCCGCGCTCGGCACGGTCGGCGGCCAGTCGGTGTCGGCCGGCCTGAGCATGTGGTTCTTCTTCGTCCAGCGGGACCGCCCCTACCGGATCCGCCGGTCCGACCTGGTGTTCCACGGCCCGACCGTGCGCGCGCTGGTCGGTGTCGGCGCCCCGTCGTTCCTCACCGGGCTCGGCGCCACGCTGCTGGCCCTGCTGGTCAACAAGTCGCTCGGCGCGACGTCCGCGCTCGCCGCGTACGCCGTCTGCGCCCGCATCCAGACCTTCGTGATGATGCCTCAGCTCGGCATCAGCCAGGGCCTGCAGCCGATAGTCGGCTACAACACCGGCCGCGGTCTCGTCACGCGCGTCGCCCGGGCCCGGGCCCTGGCCCTGCGGGCGTCGCTGCTCTACGGATTCCTGGTCGCCGCCGCGGTCGTCCTGTTCGCCGGCCCGCTGGTCGGCTTCTTCCTCGGCGCCGGCCCGACGGCGTCGACCGGCCGCGGCGCGCTGCGGATCATCGGCCTGGGCTTCGCCTTCGCCGGCGTGACCCCGCTCGTCTCCGCCTACTGCCAGGCGGTCGGCCGGGCCGGCCCGTCCTACCTCATCTCGATCGGCACCCTGCTGCTGGTGAAGGCGCCGCTGGTGCTGCTGCTGGGCCGGACCGGCGTCACGGGTGTCTGGACCGCCCTGGCCCTGGGTGAACTGGTGTCGGCGACGCTCGCCCTGATCTTGTCGTACCCCCGCGCTTCGGCCACCGGGCGGCCGAATCCGGCTTAGGCTGCTGAAACGTGGGGGTGATCGCGCGGCTGTACGAGGACGAGTACGGCCCCGAGTTCGGCAGCGTCGTCATCCGCGACGACGACCCGTGCGGGCAGTTCGACGACGTCGACGACGGCGGGCTGCTGGGCGAGTCCAGCGGATCGCTGTGGGGCACGGTGGCCCGGGCCGGGACGGGATTTCTGCAGCTCAACGCCACCGGCTCCAACCAGCGGGTGCTGATCGAGGCGCACGACGGCGAGCCGGGGCCGGAGACCGAGCCGTGGGGCGACGTGGTCGAGACCCCGTACTTCTGTCGCACCGGCTTCGTCCATCTCACCCGTACCACCGGCGGCACCCGGCACTCGTGGACGGCGTTCCCGCTCGGCGGTCCCGGCCACTACCGGGCCCGGGTGTGCCGCGTCGCGGTGGGCCGCGGGTTCGACTGGACCGTACGGTTCTGGGCCGCCCACCTGCGCCTGCCGGCCTGGCTCGTACGCGACCCGGAGACGTTCCGGCCCGACACCCTCGACGACGACATCTACGCGCTCGCCTCCTGGTCGCCGCTCGGCCGGATGACCACGACCATCGACGACCTCGCGGGAACACTGCTCGTGGACCTGGAGTCGGTGCGGGCCGCGTTGACGACTTCGCAGCATCTGACCGTCGCCGGCCAGACGCGGCTGACCATCCAGGCACTGTCCGACGAGGACCTGAGCTGAGGGGTCCTCGTGGCCGGGACGTCGGTGTCCCCCCGGCGGCGACATAGTCCGCTAGGGTGGCGACATGGGTTGCTTCTCGATCACCGACGCCTAGCGGCGCCGCGGCCATTGCCTGCCCCTCCTGGGGCAGTGCGGGACGCACCGCCACATCGGTGTCCGGTCGGCAGTCACTCGCTTCGCGGGTGCTGCCGCTTCGTCCTGCCTGATCAGGGGAGCAATGTCCCAGCAACTCGATACTTCACGCCGGCACAGCTGGCTCCGCATCATCCGGCTGCTTCCCGTGGCCGGCCCCGTCACCATCGTCGCGGCGGCGCTCAATCTGCTGATCGGCCTGCTCCCCCTGGGGTTCGTGATCGGCACCAGCGTGGCCGTCGACCGGGTCGCGGGAACCGGCCGCGGCATCTGGGCCGGGGTCGGGCTGGCCGTGGTCTCGCTGCTGCTGCAGGCTGTCCTCTCGCCGTTCCAGGCCGCGTTCACCGAACTGATCAGCCGGCGGGTGGACGCCGCCTGCGCCCGGCGGCTCATGCGGGCCACCCTCACCGAGGCGCCCATCGACCGGCTGGAACAGCCGGATCTCCTGGACCGGATGGGTGATGCCCGCCGGGGCCTGGTCGAATACTCGGCGACCCCGGGTGCGGCGGTCGCCGGGTTGATCGCGCTGATCGCCCGCTATGTCCAGCTCGCCGGGGGCGTGGTGCTCACCGGGATGGTGCTCGGCCCGGTGGCCGCGCTGGTGATCACGGCGGCGGCGCTGGTCGCCCGGTTCGGCGAGCGGGGCGCGCAGACCCGTTATTCGGTTCTCCGGAGCCGGAGCGCGGCCGCCCGGCGCAAGGCCTACTACGTCCTCGACACCGGCAGTTCGACGGCCGCGGCCAAGGAGATCCGGATGCTCGGGACGCTGCCGTGGTGGCGGCAGCGCGCTGATCGCGACTCCGATTCCTACCTGCGTCCACTGTGGCGCGCCCGCCGCCGGATCCGCCTCGCGCCGTTCACCGCGTACAGCCTGGTCGTGCTGGCGGGGGCGCTGGCCGTGCTGATCATGCTGCGCGACGCCGCCGGCCGCGGCGACCTGAGCGTGCTCGGCCTGTCGCTGGGCCTGCAGGCGATCCTCATCCCGCTGCGGTTCGGGGTGTACTTCCCCGAGGCCGATTCCCAGACCCAGGACGGCATGCGGGCCTACGAGTCGATCCTGGCGATCGAGCGGGCTGCCGGGCAGCGCTCCCCGGATCGGCGGCGGCCCGGTGGGCCGGCCGGGCCGGTTCCCGTACGCGGTATCGCGTTCGAGAAGGTCAGCTTCTCCTACCCGGGCCGCGGCCGTAATGTGCTGCGAGAGCTCGATCTGGAGCTGCCGGCGGGCACGTCGACCGCGATCGTCGGGCTGAACGGCGCGGGCAAGACCACACTGGTCAAGCTGCTGTCGAAGCTGTACGAGCCGACCGCCGGCCGGATCAGCGTGGACGGCACCGGCCTGGGCGAGTTCGACGCCCGGTCGTGGCAGCGACGCCTCGCGGTGATCTATCAGGACTACGTCCGCTACGAGCTCGACGCGGCCGCCAACGTCTGGCTCGGCGCACCCGGGCAGATGGCCGACTCGGAGGCCCTGCAACGGGCCATCGAGTGGGCCGGTGCCGCCGAGGTGATCGCGACCCTGCCGGAGGGCCTGGCGACCGTGTTGTCCAGCCGCTATTCGGGCGGGGTGGACCTGTCGGGCGGGCAGTGGCAGCGGATCGCCCTGGCCCGCGCCCTGTTCGCCGTGCAGGCCGGCGCCTCCGTGCTCGTGCTGGACGAGCCGACCGCGCAGCTGGACGTCCGGGCCGAGGTCGCGTTCTTCGACCGGTTCCTGGAACTCACCCGCGGGCTGACGACCGTGGTCATCTCCCACCGGTTCTCCACCGTGCGGCGCGCGGACCGGATCGTGGTCCTGGACGGCGGCCGGATCACGGAACAGGGCAGCCACGAGGAGCTGATGGCGGCGGGCGGCCAGTACGCGGGGCTGTTCGAGCTGCAGGCCCGGAGGTTCGCATGAGGATCTTCCGAGCGGTGCGCTTCCTGTTCGCCCTGGGCCTGAAGGTGGACGCGATGCGGTTGCTGCGCGCGACCGTACTCGCGATCGCCCTCTACGTCGCCGCGCCACTGGCTGCCCTGGCGCTGCGCGACCTGACCGACGACGTACTGGCCGGCCGTTCCGGGCCCGCGCTGGTCGCGGCGGTCTTCGCCTCGGTGGCACTGGTCGCCCAGCTCATGCTCGGCCACTTCTGCCACCTGGATCTCACCCGGCTGTCCGAGGGGCAGGAGATGCGCCTGCGCGGCGAGCTGATGGACCTGGTGAACGGGCCGTCCCGCATCGACCACCTGGACCGGCCCGACGTGGCCGACGACGTGGAGCTGGTACGCGACGGCCTGAAGGCCACGGCCCAGTCCATGGAGGGGGTGCTGCAGCTCGCCGGCCTGCTGCTGCAGCTCGCCGTCACCGTCGTTCTGCTCGCTCTGGTCAGTCCGCTGTTCGCGGTCCTGCCGCTGTGCGCCGTGGTGCCCGTCCTGCTGGAACGAACGGCGCAGTCCGCCGTGGAAAACGCCCGGGAGCGGACCGCCGAGCGGTTCCGGCTGGCCAAGCACCTGCTCGAACTCGCGACCAGCACCGGGCCGGTCCGGGAGTCGCGGCTGTTCGGCGCCGAGGACGAGATCCTCCGGCGCCACCGGGCCGCCTGGGACGAGGTGACCGGCGCAATGTGGCGGGCCCAGCTCAAAGCCGCGGTCTACCGGGCGCTCGGCCAGGGGTTCTTCGCCCTCGGCTACGGCGGGGCCGTCGTGCTGGAGCTCTACCGCGCGCTGCACGGCCACGCCTCGGTCGGCGACCTGGTCCTCGTCATCACCCTCGCGGTGCAGGTGAGCGTGCAGGTCTCCGGCGCCCTCGGCGTGCTGTCGCTGCTGCAGGTCGCCGGGCGCACCACCGACCGGATAGGCGACCTGCGGGCGATCGCCGCCGAGGGTCCCGCCGCCACGGCCACCCTTCCGGGAAGGCTGAACCACGGGATCACCCTGGAGGACGTCGCGTTCACCTACCCCGGCGCGGAACGGCCCGTGCTGTCCGGGGTCTCGATGCACATCCCGGCCGGGTCGGTCCTGGCCCTGGTCGGCGAGAACGGGGCCGGCAAGTCCACGCTGGTCAAACTGCTGTGCGGCCTCTACCGGCCGACCAGCGGGCGGATCCTCGTCGACGGCCAGGACCTGGCCGGAGTCGACCCCGCGCAGTGGCGCTCCCGCGTGTCCACCCTGTTCCAGGACTTCCACCACATCGAGCTGACCCTCGGCGAGAGCATCGGGCACGGCGACATCGCCCGGGCCGGCGACCCCGGGGCGGTCGGCGCCGCCGCGGAGAAGGCCCGCGCGGAGCGGGTCCTGCGCGCGGTCCCCGGCGGGCTGGAGGGGTACGTCGGCCACTCGTACGCCGACGGCACGGAGCTGTCCGGCGGCCAGTGGCAGACGGTGGGCCTGGCCCGCGCCCTGATGCGGCCGCATCCCCTGCTGCTGATCCTCGACGAGCCGGCCGCGGCCCTCGACGCCTCGGCCGAGCACGACCTGTTCGAGCGCTA
Source organism: Actinoplanes sp. NPDC051411 (assembly GCF_040682075.1). Lineage (NCBI taxonomy): Bacteria > Bacillati > Actinomycetota > Actinomycetes > Micromonosporales > Micromonosporaceae > Actinoplanes > Actinoplanes sp. NPDC051411. The sequence continues at coordinate 14,439 of NZ_JBFBAD010000162.1, forward strand.
CGCCTCCTCGGCCGGGCAGGCCGGACGGCAGGACGGCGGCATCACCGTGCTCATCTCCCACCGGTTCTCCACCGTGGGCATGGCCGACCTCATCGTCGTCCTCGACCACGGCCGGCTGGCCGAATACGGCACCCACGGCGAGCTCATGACCGCCCACGGCCTCTACGCCGAACTGTTCACCCTCCAGGCGCGGGCCTACGGCTAGTCTCGTCGGCTCTTCCCGCGCCGTTCACGCGGGCTTCGGTCATACCAACTAACTTGCGGACCTATGCCCGCTTGTGACTTCACCCGCCGTGACCTGCTGCTCTGGACCGCGCTGGCCGCCACCGCCGGCCCACTGGCCCTCGCCGAGCCCGCCCGCGCCGCCGGGACCGGGCGCGACGGCGTGGCCGCCGTCGACCTCGAACTCGTGACCCTGGCCGAGGACCACGCCGTCGTCACCTGGTACACCGGGGTGCCGGGCACCGACGACGGGCTCGGCCGCATGCTGCCCGCGCCGGCCGACAGCGTGGTCGTCTACGGCACCCACCCGGCCCGGCTCAACCGGGTCGCCCAGGCGACCGGCCCGAACACGGCCTACCACCACGTGGAGCTGCGCGGACTCGAGCCCGGGCAGACCTACTACTACCAGGCCCGGTCGCGCGGGCAGGCCGCCTCGCCGACGCCGTTCACACTGATCAGCGGCAACGCGGTCGGCACCTCGTCCTGCGGGCTGGGCACCACCGGGCCGTTCGCGTTCACGACCCCGCAGCCGCCGCGCGGGCGCTACCTCTTCTCGGTCGTGCTCTGCAACGACCTGCACATGGGTGAGACGCAGGCCGGGCTGGTCGGCGGCCAGCCCCAGTACATCGGCATCACCCAGGAGCCGGGGCTGCCGCCCTACCCCGAGGTCATGCTGGAGTCGCTGGTCGAGGACGTACGGCGGCACGACCCGCGCTACCTGCTCGCGGCCGGCGACATCTCGGCCGAGGCGGTGCCGGCCGACCTCGGCCGGGCCGGGCACCTTCTCGACCGCTTCGGACGGTACGAGCGGGACTACTTCGTGACCCGCGGCAACCACGACCGGGCGCACGTCGGCGACCCGTACGCCAACTGCCGCGTCGGACAGTGGCAGGGCAACGACTGCTTCTACGACGGGTTCTTCGCGCACCAGAAGCAGACGTACTTCACCCGCGAGCTGTCCGGGCTGCGGGTAATCGGCCTCGACACGTACGACAAGCCGGGCAACGGCGGTGACGCCGGCGCCCTGTCGACCGAGCAGCTGGCCTGGTTCCGCTCCGAACTGGCGAAGGACCGGGACCGCCCCACGCTGGTCTTCGGCCACCACCCACTGGTCGTGCAGGACTCCGCGTTCCCGATCACGCCGAGCAGCTCGCTGCTGGCCGACCAGGCGGCCACGATCCTCGGCGACTACGCGACAACGCCGGGCGTCTTCCTGCACCACGCCGGCCACACCCACCGCAACAAGCGCACGGTCAGCCCGTCCGCACCGAAGGTGCTGCTGCAGGAGATCGCCGCGGCCAAGGAGTACCCGGGCGGCTACTCGGTGCTGCGCCTGCACACCGGCGGTTACGCGCTCAACTTCTACAAGTCGCGCGGCGACCTGGCCCGCCGGTGGAGCGAACGCAGCCGGCAGGAGATCCTCGGCTACTGGCCGCAGTTCGCGCTCGGCGCCGCGGTGTCGGACCGCAACACGGTGGTCGCACACGACCTGTCAGGCCTCAAACGCTAAGGGGGGCCGGCGTACGCGTCGCTGCCCGGCTCGTCCTCCATGGAGGATCCGGCGGCGGCTAGGATGGGCGGGTGAACCTGCAGGTCAAGCGCGTCTACGAGGACGCCGACGACGGCGACGGCGACGGCTTCCGGGTGCTGGTCGACCGGTTGTGGCCGCGCGGCGTCTCCAAGGAGCGGGCGGCGCTCGGGCTCTGGGCGAAAGAGGTCGCGCCCAGCACCGAACTGCGCACCTGGTTCCACGCCCACCCGGGCGAGTTCGCCGAGTTCAGCCGGCGCTACCGGGCCGAACTGAAGGACAACCCCGAGGTCGGCCGGCTCCGCGGGAAACTCACCGGCCATCCGGTGATCACCCTGCTGTACGCAGTACACGACACCGAACACAACCACGCGCAAATCCTGGCCGAGGTGCTGGCCGGGTGACATGTGACCGGCGCGTCGGCGCTAGGTTGTGGGGAGCAGATAGCCCAAGATCGACTCGGGAGAGACGATGACCGACCGTGATGAGGTTGACGACAACTGGACAGGCGCGGAGGAGGACACCGGCCTGCTCGACTCGTCGGACACCCTCGAGGACGACCCCGCCGGTGATCCGCTCGACGTGGGCTACGAGCCGGCCGACCGCTGGTCGGGCGCCAACCGGTTCGGCACCACGCCGGCTGAGGAGGCGCAGGGCGAGTCGCTCGACCAGCGCCTCTCCGAGGAGGAGCCCGACTTCGGCGCCGGCGAGGACAACACCGACACCGACGAGGACGAGCTGACCCGCCGCGGCTACGACGAGGACCCGCGTTCGGGCCGCCTGGTCGCCGAGGACGAGGGCCTCGGCGCCGACGAGGACGACCAGGCGTTCGGCACCGACGTCGGCATCGACTACGGCGCCGCGTCGGCCGAGGAGGCCGCCGTGCACCTGGTCGACGACCCGAACGGGCCCGGCACCGGCCCCGAGCTCTGACAACTGCCGTGGGGCGGCGCCTGTCGCCTCACGGCACCGAGCCCACCGCACCAAGCCCACCGCATCACAGGAGGGAACCCCGATGAAGGCCACCATCGACGGCGCCGTGATCGCCGAGGCGAGCGACGACCAACTGGTGAAGATCGAGGGAAACTGGTACTTCCCGCCGTCTTCACTGACCGCCGGCACGCTCTCGGACAGCGACACGCCCTACACGTGCCCGTGGAAGGGCAAGGCCCAGTACCACGACGTCACCAGCGGCGGCACCGCCCACCACGACGCGGCCTGGAGCTACCCGGAGCCGCTGCCGACCGCGACCGACCGCGTCGGCACCGAGTTCGCGGGCTACGTCGCCTTCGACAAGTCCCAGGTCGACATCAGCTGACCACACGCTCCAGTGCGGCACCTTCCGCCGCACTGGAGCACCGCCTTACGTCGCCGCGGCCCAGAACGCGCCGGGGCGCCCCGCAAGGACGTGGCTCGACCTCGCCCAAGCAAGCGCGGCGCGCGGCGCCGCGCCAACAACCGCGCACCTCGCGCAGGGACCTCACCTCCCCTCGCCCGAGCGGGCGCGGCACGCGCCGCCGCGCCAACAACCGCGCACCTCGCGCAGGGACCTCACCTCCCCTCGCCCGAGCGGGCGCGGCACGCGCCGCCGCGCCAACAACCGCGCACCT
>NZ_JBFBAD010000162.1:17898-20380 GCF_040682075.1 Actinoplanes sp. NPDC051411
CGCGCACGGATGTCGCCCCACCCCGCCCCCAGCGGGCGCGGCACGCGTCGCCCCGGCCGAGAACCGCGCACGTCGCGCACGGATGTCGCCCCAACCTCGCCCCGAGCGGCGCGACGCGTGTTGCCACGCCGCGCCGCGCCGTGCCGCCTCAGGCTGTTAGAGCGTTGTCGTGTGGATGTGCCCGTCGACGCCGCGGAGTGCGATCGAGGCGCTGCCGTCCGCTCCGGACTCGCCGCCGATCGCGCCCTGGATCTCGAACGCGGCGAACTCGGGCCTCTGGAACCAGCCGCCCCACGCGCCGTCCACGAAGTTGCGCTGCCAGAGCCGGTTGTCGGCCGCGACCGCGAACATGTAGACGCGGCCCGACGCGGCCACCAGCGTGGGGCTGCCGTTCAGCGTGCCACCCAGGTTCTGCCAGTCCGACCACACGCCGTTGGTCTGCACCCGCTCCCAGATCTCGTCGGTGCGGGCCCGCACCGCCACGTGCACCGCGCCCGACCCGTCGACCGAGGCCGAGGGCCGGCCGTTGAAGCCGTCCGCAGTCGGGTCGACCGGCGCCCCGAGGCTGGTCCAGCCGCCGCGCGGCCCCCGCGACTCGAGTTGGCCGCCGGGGTCGCGGGCGAACACGGTCCAGCTGGCCGGGCCCGTGAAGGCAGCGGTCGGCGCGTCGGCCAGGTGCCCGCCGAGAGCGGTCCAGTCGAGACGGCGACCGTTGAGCACGCCGTGCCAGGCCTGGCCGTCCGTGCCCCGCACGAACAGGTCGACCCGGCCGCCGGCCGACGCGTACGCCGACGGCTGCCCGACGATCCGCTTGCCGAGGTCACGCCACTGCCCACCGGCGTACGTCTGCAGGGTGCCGCTCGAAGAGCGGGCGAAGATCTGTCCCCCGGCCACCGCCGGGCCGTCGGTTCCGCGCTGCCCGAGGTCGGTGCCGGTGACCTGGTCGGTGCCGGTCAGGCCGAGCATCGCGACGCCGTGCGCGGGGACGGTGGTCGTGTAGGAGCCGGTGGCCGTGCCCGCGTCGGCGCGAGCCCACAGGTCGCGCACCTTCACGCTGCCGGTTTCGCTGAGTGCGACCGACGAGAAGTCGACCGTGATCTGCGCGGCACTGTCACCACGGTTGAGCAGGGCGACCGAGCGCTTGCCGGAGCCGGCGAGCTGCTTGCTCCACACCTGCGTGGTGCCGCTCGGGTCGGCCACCTTGATGCCCTGACGCACCAGCGGGTCCTGATCGACGGCGAGGATCTCCGGGTTGCGCAGGGCCGAGACCATCTCGGCCGGGAGCGTACGCGGGTCCGAGCCGATGATCAGCGGCGACGCCATCATCGCCCACATGCCGAGCTGGGTCTTCGACTCGTCGAAGGTCATCTCGGTGCCGCCGTCGGGCAGCGGCCGCATCGGCACGAGGTAGTCCGGGTCGTTGAAGTGACCGGGCGACGTCGAGCCGGGGTGATAGGCGTTGACGTCCATGTTGCGGAGCACCCACTGGTATTGCCACTGTGGCTGCGGGTCGCCCACCCCGACGTCGGTGTAGGTGCGCCACGAGGTCGCGATCTGCGGCGCGTAGGTGTAGCTGAAGGTGGACAGGTTCTGCGGCGGGTAGGGTCCGCCGCCCCAGTCGCTGCTCACCGGGTTGCAGATGTTGAGGAACATGGGCCGGGGCGACTTGCCGACCTCGGTCGCGAGTTGCCGGTACGCGGTCTCGGGATCCATGCCGGACGCCCGCCCGCACAGCCAGTCGGCCTTGAGCGCGTCGAAGCCCCAGGAGGCGAAGAGGCGCACGTCGTCGCGGTAGTGCCCGTAGCTGCCGAGCCCGCACTGGCCCTCGATGTAGGGCCCGGCGTCGGTGTAGATGCCGGCCTGGAAACCACGGCTGTGCAGGTATTTGGTGAGCGACGCCATCCCGTCCGGGAACCGGGCCGGGTCGGCGACGAGCTGGCCGGCCGCGTTCCGGGGAGTGGGCGCGGCCCAGTTGCCGTCGATCCAGATGATCTTGTAACCCGCGTCGCGCAGGCCGTCCTTGACCATCGTGTCGGCGATCGACTTGATCTCGGCCGCGGTCGGGTCGCCGCCGATGCCGTAGTAGGTGTTCCAGCCCATGTACGGGGTGAGCGGGCTGCTCTCCGTCGACGCCTGCGCGGCTGACGGCACTGCGATCGCGAGGGGTATGGCCAGGGATAGAGCAAGGGTACGGAGGAATCGCACGGTTACTCCTTTATGAGGCAAGCAGATTGCCGATCTCATCGCGCTGACCGGGGTCGGCCAGTGCGGCGCCGAGCGCGACCACCCGGGCCCCGGCGGCCAGGTAGGCGGGCGCGTCGGCGGCCTTGAGGCCGCCGGTGGCGACAAAGTTCACGTCCGGGAAGGGGCCCTTCAGCCCCGAAATCCAGGCCGGCCCCAGGGCGGCGGCCGGAAACGCCTTGAGCCAGCGGCAGCCGGCCAGCCGCGCGATCTAGCGCGGTTGAGCGCCGGCCGCGGCCCG
>NZ_JBFBAD010000163.1:0-20276 GCF_040682075.1 Actinoplanes sp. NPDC051411
GGGCCGGCTCGCCGGGGTCTTCGGCGGCGGGGGTGACCCGGGTGATCGCCGCCGAGGCGAGCGCGCGGTCGCCGGCGGTGCAGCCGGGCGTGATCAGCATCAGGCGGGCCAGGGAGACCTCGATCGTGACCAGCCGGTGTGCGGCGACGGCCGCACCGAGCCGGGCGCGGACCAGGCCGTGGACCTCGGGGCGCCGCGCCGGCTCGTGGTAGGCGGCGGTGACCAGGGCGAACAGGGCCGCGTCGCAGACCCGGTCCTCGGCGCCGAACGCCAGGTCGACCAGCACCCGGCGGCGGGTCGAGGTGGCCCACGGCTCCTCCTCGTCGTGCCGGAGGATGCCGAGGCAGACCCAGGGCTGCAGGAAGCGGTACCAGTAGGTGGGGCTGTCGACGGACAGGAAGCGGTAGCGCTCGGTGTCGGGCGGGCCGGGCAAGTGGGCGAGCAGGCCGAGGAGATCGGCCAGGGGCAGCTTGCCGAGCGGCTCGGCCTGGATGCGGCCGAAGAGCGGGGACGCCCAGGGTTCGCCGGCGACCTCGTGCAGCACGCGTACGGCCTCGGGGGAGGAAGCGGCGACCGCCGCGACCGGATCGGTGCCGTCATAGCGCCAGACGCGGTAGTCGCCGCGGCGCAGCGGGACCCGGATGTCGGGGGCCGGGAACGCGCCGATGCCGATCTCGAACGGGCCGGTCACCCGGCGGCCGCGGTGACCGCGCTCGGTGGCTCGGCGGCGGAGAGGCCGGCCCGGCCGAGGCGGATCTGCTCGCCGCCGGCGATGCGGGCGCCGAAGCCGTCGGCCAGGTCGGCGATCGCCTCGGACGGCATGGGCACCCCGTTGAGCCAGGGGCGCTGGGCGCCGGCCATCGCGAAGATGGCGTCGGTCATCGCGCAGGCGTGCGGGTCGTCGACGATGGCGACCAGATCGGCGGCCCGGCCGCCGGCCCGGAACCGCTGAGCGACCCGCGCGGTGTCGCGGTGGGGGAAGCCGGGGTCGGCGCCCTAGACGACGATGAACCGGGGCGGGTCGTGGCGGAGGAAGTCGTGGTGCGAGATGTCCCAGCCGTAGGCGCCGGTGCGGCCGAAGACCAGCAGGTCGCCGGCGCGGACCAGGTCTACGTGCCGCCCCCGGCAGAGGACGTCGCGGGGGGTGCACAGCTCGCCGACCGCGTCGATCGCCGTGTCGGTGGCGGTCGGGCGCGGGTGGGCGTACGGCCAGCGGTCGACCGGCAGGACCGTGAACGGGTGGTTGTAGCCCCACGCCGCGGGGAGCCGGAAGTGGTGGGTGCCGCCGCGGAGGACGGCGAACGTGCGGCCGTGGGTGGTCTTCACGTCCAGGACCTCGGCGGCGTACCAGCCCGCGTCGGCGGCGAGGAGCCGGCCCGGTTCGAAGACGAGGTCGAGGCCGGGCGGGACCGCGACGCGGGACAGCGGGCTCAGGTCGATGCTGTCGTCGGTGAGGTAGTCGACGCCGAAGCCGCCGCCGACGTTGACCACGCGCAGGTCGATGCCGAACCTCGCCGCGGTCTCGGCCGACCAGGCGAGGGACGACTCGACGAACGCCGCGTGGGCGGCCCCGTCGAGGTTGTTGGAGACGGCGTGCAGGTGGAAGCCGGTCACGTTGACGCCGGGGACGGCGAGCGCGGCCGGCAGCGCGGCCGGGTCGATGCCGAACGGGGTCGGCGTGCCGGTCATGGTGTGGCTGCCGACCAGGCCGCCGCCCGGCCGGTTGACCCGGACGACGACGTCGGGGCGGCCACCGAGGGCGGCGATGCGGTGGAGTTCGTGGATGCTCTCGGCGTTGATCTGGGCGCCGGCGGAGAGGGCCGCCGCCAGTTCGGCGTCGGTCTTGGCCGGGCCGCCGAAGACGATCCGCTTCGCGCCGGCCGCCCGGGCGAGGCGCAACTCGCCGCCCGACGCGACCTCGAGACCGTCGCATTCCCCGGCCAGCGCGGCGACGACGTCGGGGTGGCTGTTGGCTTTCACGGCGTACAGGAAACTCGCCGGAACCGGAAGTGCCGCCCGGACCGACGCGGCCCGCGCGCGCAGCGCGGCGATGTCATAGACGTACGCGCAGGCGGGCGACGGCAGCGCGAGCAACGCCCGCCGGACGTGTTCAGGCGGGCGCATGCAGCGGGTTCCGCACCGGGAGGTAGATGTCGCCCTTGCCTTCCAGCCGCATGCGGACCAGCGCCTTGTGCGGCACCCGCGGCGCGGTGAAGAAGGCGTGGTCGTCGCCGGTGGTGGACTCGTCGACCACTTCGCGGACGATGCGCCAGGCCTCGTTCTCGCCGAGGCCGAAGTCGTGGCCGAGCCGGATCACCAGCTCGCCGAGGTGGGCCTGGAAGGCGGTGTAGCCGATCTTGGCGCGGAAGATGTCGAGGTCGCCGGTGCCGACGACCGAGCCCGGCCACAGCTCGACGTCGTGGCCCGCGGCGGCCAGGCGGGGCAGGTGCAGCCGGAGGCCGGCGAAGTCGCGCAGTGCCAGCCGGTGGGGGCGGCCGCCGACGAAGGTGGGCAGGCAGTTCTGCAGGTGGGCTTCGAGGGCGACGCCGCGGGCGGTGAGGCGCAGGAGCGGGGGCAGCAGGAGCTCGGCGTATTCCCGGAGCCACCGGGCGGGATCGCCGGTGACCAGTTCGCGGAGGAGGAACGGCAGCGCGCCGCCGGGGACGGCCCGTTCGCCGGGCTGGAGGCGGCCGGTGAGGCCGTCGCGGCGGATCGCCGACAGGTCGCGGCCGCTGCCGACCGGGACCGCGGCGCCGGCGGTCTCGTGCATCAGCAGCAGCCGGTCGCTGTCGACCAGCCGGTCGAGCAGGCGCGACACCGCCGGCCCGTTGCGGGTGCTGGCGACGCTGATGCTGCGGCGGGTCGAGGTGACCTGGATGTCGAGGGAGACCTTGAGGTATTCGCGGCGGCCGTCCGGGCCGGGCGGCAGCAGGAGCGTGCGCAGCGCGGCGGTGGGCACGGCGTCGATCTCGTCGTCGAGGATGCGGAGGTCGCCGCGGTCGAGGAGTTCCCGGTAGCGGCTCGGGATCACGCTGTCGCGCTGCCAGCGGTGGACCGGCTGGACGCGGTAGCCGGTCTTCTCGTCGGCCGGCCAGACGTCGTCGCCCAGGTGGAGTTCGTCGCGGACGGCCACGAAACCGATGGTCGTCTTCTCGGTCTCCAGGTCGTGGGCGAGCACGTCCGAGGTGTCCCAGCCCAGCCGGGTGCGGCCGCAGGGGTGCAGGTTGTGGCCGGCCACGGCCAGTCGCTCCAGGCCGATCGCCTGGGCGTCCGGGTCGTCGCCGGTCCGGGCCGGGGGGCGGGCCATGGCGATGGCGAGGTTGACGACGGCGTTGCGGAGTTCGGCCGCGAACCCGGGCGCGGTGTCGTCGGCGCCGGCCAGCAGCTCGACCGGGTCCTCGACGCCGGACCGGTGGTATTCCACCCGGTTGAAGGCGTGCGCCTCGCCCGGGCCGCAGTCGCGGATGCCCTCGCGGGTCAGGGCGCCCCGCAGCCGGCGGCCGACCGTGTCGGCCGCCTCGGGGAGGGCGGCCAGGAAACCGCCGGTGAGCTCGGGGGCGTGCACGGCCAGGGCGGCCTCGGCGTGCGCCGCGGCGATCGCCAGGCGGCCGGTGGACAGGCTTCGGGTCATCATGCCGCCATCGGGTTGTCGATTCGGGCCCACTGGTCGTCGAGCGGGTCGGCGGCCAGGCGCATCGCGGTGGTCGCCTTGATCGGGAGCGGGTCGTTGCGGATGTGTCCGGCGTCGTCGCCGTCCCCGATCGCCTGGGCCACGATGCCCCACAGCCGGTGGGGGTCGGCGCCCCGTCGTGTGAGCGCGGTGATCAACTCGGCGGCCACCGTCGAGATCGCGGAGGCGGCCAGCTTGTCGCGCAGCACCCGCGGGTCGTCGCTGGGCAGGTCACCCTCGAGGTCGACCGGCAGCCTCCGGGTATCGACGCGCACACCACCCAGATCGCGGTAGAGGATGCGCGCCGGAAGACCGTCGCGGAGCACGACCAGTGTGTTCTGCCCGTGGGCCTCCAGCGCGACGCCGCGGCGGAGGAGCTCCAGGAGCGGCGCGAACAGCTTTTCACCGAGCAGAACCATGAAACCGTACGCGTCGTGGACGCGCTCCAGAAGCACCGGGACCGCGCTCAACACCGCCATCGGCACGGCCGTCTCGCCCGGTCGTAGGTTCGGTGCCTCGCGTCGCAGGAACGCCAGGTGCCGCTGGGGCCGCCCGTCGACGATGACGGCGCCGGCGTCGGTCTCGGCCAGGATGTCGATCGGCAGATCAGCGGTGAGCCGGCGGAGGAGCGCTGACAGGATCGGGCCGTTGTGGACGGCCGCGGGGGAGACGGTGCGCACGGCCGAGGTCATCTGGACGTCGACGGCGGTCTTGACGTGCGGCCCGCCGTCGAGCGGCGCGACCGTGCGCAGCGACATCAGCGGGCGGGCGGGCCCGGTCTCGCCGTCGTCGGCCAGCCAGGGGAGGTCGGCGCGGAGGCGATCGGCCTGCCACGGGTGGGCGTAGAGGACCGGCGGGGCGGTGCCGTACCAGCGGTCCTCCGGCACCCTCAGCCGGCGCAGGCGGATGACCGGGGCGTGCTCGGGCGCGTAGGCGAGCACGTCGGCGACCGTCATCCCGCCGCGGGTGCGGCAGCAGGGATGGATGGGGTGCCCGTCGGTGAGGAGCTGCTCGATGCGGCCCGGATCGTGGGGACCGGGCCGGTCCCGGGGCGCGCGGTCGGCGCGGGCGAGGGCCAGGTTGGCCACGCTGTTGTCGACCTCGGCCGCGAGCCCCGCGCCGGGCCAGAGCAGCCGGACGAGGGCCGCGGGGTCGTCGATCGTGCCGGGCCCGGCGCCGGTGGAGACCCGCACGGCCAGTCCCGGTGCCCCGGGCGCGAAGAGGACCGCGGCCTCGGCCGGGTAGTGGACCTCGGTGCCGCCGGCGAAGCGGGCGCGACCGGGCTGCCGGGAGATCAGGCCGGGCAGGGCTTCCCGCCCGAGGGCACCGATCAGGCGGGCCAGCACCGAGGCGCGGGCGCCCGGCAGTTCGGCGTCGTAGCCGGCGACCAGATCGGGCCGCAGCGCGCTGAGCTCGGCGCGGGTCTGCGCCGGGTCAGGGGTGGCGGCGGTACGAGGCACGCGCCCATTCTGCGGCACACCCGACCGGTTGCCGCCGGGCGCGGCGGCCTCGGTGAGCGACGTCGCATCGGCCGGGCCACCCAACCTAGCATCCTAGGACGCCATACGGGGCGTGCGCCGGGTCCCATGTGCACGCGGAAGATCAAAACCAAAGAGGAATCAACGGCCTGCCACCCGGTCAGGGCGTGACCCGGCCGGTCAGGATCAGCAGCAGGTCGGCGATCGGTGCCTGCAGCAGCGGGCCCTCGCCCTGCTGCCACTCGACATCGGTCGCCCGGAGGGTGCGGGACGGGCGGGGCCACAGGCCGGGGAGGTGTTTCCCGACCTCGGTGGCGGCGATCGCGGTCACTTCCGGGGGCGGTGCGACCGGGCGGTTCAGCGGGACGCCGATGTCGAGGCTGTGGACGACGACGTCGACCAGGGCGGAGCGCGCCGTGGCGTACGGGAATCGCCGTCGCGTGCCGCAAAGGCCGCCGATCGCGGCGGTCAGCTCGGTGGTGTCGTAGCGGCCGGCCAGGCGGATGCCGCTGCGGCGGATGGCGTCGTCGAGGCAGGAGGCGGCGTGGCGGGCCAGCCAGAGCATCTCGGCCGGGTGGGCCGGCAGGAGGAGGTGTCCGGTCACGTCGCGGACCGTCCAGCCGGCGCAGAGCGACCGGTGGGCCCACTGGGCCGCGGTGAGGCCGGCCAGGAGAGTGGCCAGGGCGGTGCGCTGGGTGTCGATCGCCTGCCAGAGGCCTCCTGCCACTACCAACATATAGGGCAGTGGGGGCCTTGCGGCAAGGCCCGGGTGGCGGCGCAGAATCGCCGGCCGGAGCGCGGTTTATGGGGGGAGATCCATGATTGATGTCATCGTGGCCGGCGGCGGGCCGACCGGCATGATGCTGGCCGCCGAGTTGCGGCTGCACGGCGTGCACGTGGTGGTGGCCGAGAAGCAGGCGGCTCCGGTGCGGCACACGCGGTCGCTCGGGCTGCACGTGCGCAGCATCGAGATCCTGGATCAGCGGGGGCTGCTCGAGCGGTTCCTGGCCGCCGGCAAGCAGCATCCGGTGGGCGGGTTCGCGGGCATCCGCAAGCCGGTGCCGGCGCTCGACACGGCGCACGGCTATCTGCTCGGCATTCCGCAGAGCATCACGGACCGGCTGCTGGCCGAGCACGCCGAGGAGCTGGGGGCGGAGGTGCGGCTCGGGGCGGAGCTGGTCGCGCTGAGCCAGGACGCGGACGCGGTGACGGCCGGGCTGGCCGACGGGACCGAGTTGCGGGCGCGTTATCTGGTCGGCTGCGACGGTGGCCGCAGCACGGTGCGCAAGCTGGCCGGGATCGGGTTCCCCGGGGAGCCGGCGAGCATGGAGTGGTTGCTGGGCGAGTTCGCGGTGGGCGTACCGGAGGAGGCGCTGGCCGCGGCGGCGGCCGAGGTGTCGGGTCCGCTTCTGCGGTTCGGGCCGTCGCCGGACGCGCCGGGGAACTGGCGGTTCGTGCCGCGGGCGGCGTCGCTCGCGGCGGGTGGGGAGGCGCCGACCGAACAGGAGTTCCGGGAGCGGCTGCGGGAGCTGGCGGGGACGGATTTCGGGGTGCATTCGCCGCGGTGGCTCGCGCGGTTCGGGGATGCGACGCGGCAGGCCGAGCGCTATCGGGTGGGCCGGGTGTTCCTGGCCGGGGACGCGGCGCATGTGCATCCGCCGATGGGCGGGCAGGGGCTCAATCTGGGGGTGCAGGACGCGTTCAATCTGGGGTGGAAGCTGGCCGGGGCGGTGGCCGGGTGGGCGCCGCCGGGTCTGTTGGACAGCTACGAGGTGGAGCGGCATCCGGTCGGGGCGGACGTTCTGGTGAACTCGCGGGCGCAGGCGATGCTGCTGCGGCCGGAGCCGGGCCCGGAGGCGATGCGGCGGCTGCTGTCGGAGCTGATGGACTTCGAGGAGGTGACGCGGTTCCTGGTCGGCAAGGTGACGGCGATCGACATCCGCTATGACTTCGGCTCCGGTGATCCGCTGGTCGGGCGGCGGTTGCGGGATCTTCCGCTGGCGGGCGGGCATCTGTACGGGCTGATGCGGGCCGGGCGGGGTCTTCTGCTGGACCGGGGCGGGTCGTTGTCGGTGGGGGGCTGGGCGGACCGGGTCGACCGTGTGGTGGACGCCGGGTTGTCGTGGCCGGGGGTGCTGGTGCGGCCGGACGGTCACGTGGCCTGGCTCGGCTCCTCACAGGAGGAACTGGACGGCGGTCTGGCGCACTGGTTCGGAGCCGCTCAGGCATCATCCTAGGATGCCTTACAGGGTGTGCCCTCTCCGGCGCGCACACAAAGAGCCCAGATCAAAAACAAAAAGGAATCAACGACATCCCTGAAGGGCGGCGATCAGCCGGATCACCAAGGGACGCAACGCGACCGTTCTCGCCTTGCGCCAGGCGGAGATGTACGGCAGGACCGTCTCAGGGGTCATGACGGCGCGGATGCGCCACATTCCGGCCAGGCCGACGACGAAACGGGGCGCCTCGGGGGGCAGCGTCCGCAGCAGGCGGTACGCCCGGTCGGTCGCGGCCGCCGGGCCGAGGGCGTGGCCGGTGGCGACGACGTCGGCGGCCAGTTGGGCGAGGTCGATCCAGGGGGCGCCGGCCGCGGCGTACGCCCAGTCGAGCAGCGTCGCCCGCTCGCCGACCGCCGTGTTGTCGAGGCGGATGTCGCGGTGGACGAGGGCGTCGCCGGCCGTCCACTGTTCCCAGCCCGCCGACACTTCGGCCGCCGGTCCCGCGTTGGCCGTCTCCCAGTCGTCGGCGGCGCCGGTGTCGAGGAGGCGGTCCCAGCCGTCGAAGTGGAAGATGCGCTTGGCGACCGGGGGCAGGGCGCCGGGGGCCCGGTGTGCGCTCGCCGTGCGGCACGCCCCGGCGACGGCCGCGATCGCCGCGTCGGTCCAGGCGGGCGGGGTGGTGCCGGCGGCCCACGTGGTGGCGAGGGCGATCCACGGACCGTGTTCGATGGTGGCGAGGCGCCTCGGGGCGGGCACCGAGGCGGGCAGGATGTCGAGGATCTCGGATTCCTGCCGGATCATCTTGTGGTTGTGCTCGCGGACGTCGGCGGAGACGGCTTTCACGAACACCTGCCGGCCGTCGGCGAGGCGCAGGCCGGCGGCCGGGCCGGGGGACATGCCGCCGTGCAGGTCGGTGTGGCCGGCGATGGTGGCGCCTAGTGCCCGGGCGAGGGCCGCGCGGACCGGTTGCGGTGTGTCGGCCCAGGCGGCGCGCGGGGTGAACGTCACCGGTGTCCTCCTTGGATCGACTGTCCCGCAGCCTAGGGGCGGTGCCGGGTGGCGGCCGGGGTTCGTGGTGGTTGTTCCGGTGGTGTTTTCCCGGCTAGGTTCATTCCCGGACATGGGGGAGTGAATCTGTGCGAACCGGGTTAGAGCCTGAGGCCGAGACCACCAGTAAGCGATCGGTACGTTACGCATTGTTGATCTCGTTGGCGACGGGGATCGGTTATCTGCCGTTCGCTCTGACCATCCCCATCCTGCCCGGCTATGTCACGGACCGGTTGCACGGTGGCCCGGCCGAGGTCGGTGCGGTCATCACCGGTTACGCGTTGACGTCGCTGTTGTCGCGCCCGGTGTCGGGGGTGCTGATGAACCGTCTCGGCGCCCGGTCCCTGACGATCGGCGGCGCGGTGCTGACGACGCTGGCCACCGTCTGTTATCCGCTGGCCGGGTCGATCGCCGAGCTCATCGGGCTGCGGCTGCTGGTGGGTGTCGGCATGGGGGTGATGCTGGCCGCGACCGGGGTCTGGCCGGTGCAGCTGGTGGCCGAGGACCGGCAGAGCTGGGCGCTGGGGCTGGGCGGCACGGTGAATTATCTGGCGATCGGCGTGGGCGCTCCGCTGGGTACGTTGATCGATCATCTGGCGGGCACGGCGACCGCGTTCGTGATCGCCGGGCTGGTCGCGCTGCTGGTCATCCCGATCGCCCTGTACGTGCCGGAGGTGCGGTTCTCGCCGAAGTCGGAGCGGGCCGGCATCGAGCAGGGCCGGGCGCTGCTCGGCACCGTGTTGCCGAGTGTGGCGCTGGTCTTCACCGCGTTCGGGTTCGCGGCGGTGTCCAGTTTCGCGGTCGCGAAGTTCAACGCTCTCGGGGTTGCCGGGGGAGCGGCCGTGGTGACGGCGTATTCGCTGACGGTGGTGTTGTTGCGGATCGCGGGCACCTGGATCCGCTGGGAGGCCACGCGGCCGGTGGTGCTGGCCGGCCTGTTTCTGGTCGAGGCGCTGGGGGTGGCGCTCATCGGGGTGTCGCACGGTCTCGGTGTGGGGGTGATCGGCGGTGTGCTGACCGGTGTGGGCATGTGGCAGATCTATCCGGTGCTGGGGCTGTTCGTGGTGCGTTCGGTCAGTGAGCGGCAGCGGGCCACGGCGCTGTCGACCTTCGGGGCGTGTTTCACGGTGGGTCTCGCCGCGGGCAGTGGCTCGCTCGGGCTGGTTGCCGAGGCGGCCGGATATCCGGTGATGTTCTTCGTCTGCGCGGGTTTCGTCGGTCTGGGGCTGCTGGTGGCGGTGGGCGCGGCCCGGGTCGCCCGGATCGGCTGACGACTCCGGTGGCCGCGCCGGGTGTCAGCGGCCGGCGTCGCTGAGCTGCCGGACGAGCTCGACGAACTGCGCGGCGGTCGAGTGGGCGTAGAACTGTTTGGGGGACACCTTGGGCAGGTTTCGTTCCCGCATCTCGGCGAGGACGCGGATGACCAGCAGCGAGTTTCCGCCCAGGGTGAAGAAGTTGTCCTGGGGGTTCACCGGGGTGTTGAGCAGTTTGCTCCAGATGCCGAGGATGTCGTCGGCGAGGCCGCCGGGGGCGGCCTGGGGGGTGCCGGGGGCAGGCTGCGGGGTGCCGGCCGGCCCGGTTCGCGGGGCGGGCAGCCGGGAGGTGTCCGGCTTGCCGTTGATCGTCAGGGGGATCTCGGCGACCTCGGTGATCGTGGCGGGCATCATGTAGTCGGGGAGCATGGCCTTGGCGTGGGCGAGCACCTGGGCGGGGTCGGCGGCGGCCGGGAGGACGAGGTAGGCGTCGATGCGGCTGCTCGCCGGGTCGTCGGGCTGGTCGCGGTTGACGACGACGGCCGCGGCGGTCACGTGGGGTGCGCCGAGCAGTACGGTGCGGATCTCGTCGAGTTCGATGCGGTGGCCGCGGATCTTGACCTGGTTGTCCAGGCGGCCGAGGTGGTCGAGGCGGCCGTCGGGGTGCAGCCGGCCCTTGTCGCCGCTGCGGTAGACGCGTTCGCCGGTGGGTTCGTCGTGGACGAACCGTTGCGCGGTCAGGTCGGGCCGGCCGAGGTAGTGGCTGGCCACTCCGGCGCCGCCGACGTAGATCTCGCCGGCGGGGCCGGGCGGAAGGACACGTCCCTGTTCGTCGCGGATGGACACCGACCATCCGGGCAGCGGGCGGCCGACCGACCGGGAGCCGGCCGTGACCTCGTGCGGGGTCACGGTCTGGGCGGTGACGTGCACGGTGGTCTCGGTGATGCCGAACATGTTGACCACCCGGCAGTCTGGGGCCGGGTGGCGGGCGAACCAGGGGGCGAGCATGCGCACGTCGAGGGGTTCGCCGCCGAAGATGATCAGGCGCAGGGCCAGGTTCGCGCGGGCGCGGTGGTCGTTGCGGATGAGGGGCGCGAACGCGGAGGGTGTCTGGTTGAGCACGGTGACGTGGTGTTCGGTGAGCAGGGTGTAGAACTCTTCGGTGTCGCGGGTGGTCCAGTAGGGCACGACGACGAGGCGGCCGCCGGTGAGCAGGCAGCCCCAGATCTCCCAGACGGAGAAGTCGAAGGCGCTGGAGTGGAACAGGGTCCAGGTGTCGTCCGGGCCGAGGGTGAGGTCGTCGGCGGTGGCCCGCAGCAGCGCGAGCACGTTGCGGTGGGGCACGACCACGCCTTTGGGTGTGCCGGTGGAGCCGGAGGTGTAGATCACGTAGGCGGGGTCGTCGTCCCCGGCGGCCGGTCGTGGGCCGGCCTCCTGGCCTGCTCCGAGTTCGGTCAGTGCGGCGGGGGTCAGCAGCCGGGTGCCGGGCACCGGGGGGAACTCGGGCGCGGTGGTGATGACGAGGGGCGTTCCGGCGTTCCGCGCGGTGAAGCTGAGGCGCTGCGCGGGGTAGCGGGGGTCCATCGGCACGTACGCGCAGCCGGCCTTGAGCACGCCGAGCAGGGTGGCCACCAGGTCGGCGTCGCGTTCCAGGCAGACGCCGATGCGGCTGCCGGGGGCGATGTCGAGCGCGTTCAGGCCGGCGGCGACCGCGGTGGCCCGGTCGTCGAGTTGCCGGTAGGTCAGCCGTTCGTCGCCGGCCAGCAGCGCCACGGCTTCCGGCTGCCCGGCGGCGACCTTTTCGAAGGCGCGGTCGATGCGCCCGGGCGCGGGCGGGGGGTGGCCGGCGCCGCCCGCGCGCAGGAGTGCGGCCTGTTCGGCGCGGGGCACCAGTTCCAGCTCGGACAGGGGCCGGTCCGCCGGGCCGTCGGCGAGCTGCCGGGCCAGGTGGGCCACGTGCGCGCAGAACCGTTGCGCGATGGTGGCGTCCACGGTGCCCCGGTCGAACCGGCAGACGGCGCGGGAGGAGCCGCGGTCGATCTGGATGGTGAGCGGGAAGACCGGTGTCAGGCAGGCGGTGTAGCTGCCTTCGTCGAAGGCCGGGCTGAGGACGACCCCGACCGGTGGCGGTTGCGGTGCGGGGGCGGGCGCCTGGTCGAACCGGCGGAGGAAGTCCGCGATGGAGCATCGGGGGTGCTCCTGCACCGGGTGGACGCGGAGGTGTTCGCCCGGGCCGTCGTCCAGGTCCAGCACGCCGAGTTCCGTTCGGTCGCCGCCGCCGTACCGGCTGACGGCCAGGGCGATCGCGGGGAGGAGGAGCTTTTCGGCCTGGGGGCCCAGGGCGGTGAGGTCGATCGGTGCGCTGCCGGCGACCCCGCGCAGTTCGGGGTCGCCGAGGCCCCAGTCGGGGCCGCCGCGGTGCGCGGGGCCGGGCCGGGTGGTGGCGGCGGGCCGGGTGGGCAGGGCTTCGCCGGGCCCGTCCAGCCGGGCGATCCGCCGCAGGGCGGCCGGTGGGATCGCCGCGCGGACGGCCACCAGGACCAGGTCGACGGTGCCGTCGGCGTAGTGCAGGGCCACGGCTCGCAGTGGGGGGCTGTGCGGGTGGATCGGGCGCAGGGACTCGGCGCGCCGGCGGTCCGCGGCGGCCGGCTCGTCGGGGCCGGCCGGCACCGGGGTCGGCCAGATCCGGACCGGACCGGGCATCGCCGCGGACCGCAGGTGCCGGGGGCCGTCCGGGCCGGGGAGCCGCAGTACGAGGCTGTGGCAGCCGGCGGCGGCGTCGGTCGTCGGTGTCGTCACGGGTGGGCCTCTCTGGTCATCGGGAGGTGAAGCCGCCGTCGACGGTCAGGACGCTGCCGGTGACCTGGCGGGACTCGTCGGCGGCGAGCCACAGGGCCGCGCCGGCGATGTCGGACGGTTCGATCAGCGCGTTCATCGGCTGGTCCCGGACGAAGATCCGTTCGTGTTCGGCGACCGGGACCTCCAGCGACCGGGCGATCTCGGCGAGCATGCGGCCTTCCAGCACGGGATCGTCGCGGACCGAGCCGGGGCACAGGGCGTTGACGCGGACCCGCATGGGGGCGTAGTCGAGGGCGGCGGCCCGGGTGAGTCCGATCAGGCCGTGTTTGGCCGCGACGTAGCTCGCGAAGTGCCGGTAGCCGACCGTGCCCGCGGTCGAGGACACGTTGATGATGCTGCCGGACCGGCGTTCGGCCATCACCGGTGCGACGGCCTTCATCATCCGCCAGGCGCCGGAGAGGTCGATGTCGAGCATGAGCGACCATTCCCGTTCGGTGATGTCGTGGGCGATCTTTCCGGAGGGCGAGGCGATGCCGGCGTTGTTGATCAGCGCGTCGACCGTGCCGAACCGGTCCAGGGCCTGGTCGACCGCCAGCGCGCACTGCCCGGTGTCGCGTACGTCGACGGCGGCGGTCACGGTCGCGGCGCCCGCGCGTTCGCACAGGGCGGCGGTGTGTCGCAGCTGGCCGGCCGATCCGAGCGGGTAGGGCACGTCGGGGAGGTCCCGGGTGATGTCGAGCAGGAGCAGGTCGGCTCCCTCGCCGGCGAACCGGAGGGCGCAGGCGCGGCCGAGGCCGCGGGCGGCGCCGGTGATGATCACGGTTTTGCCGGTCAGCCTCATGCCGGGTTCCCGGCTATCACGCGCAGCAGCCGTTGCGGTTCATCGACCAGGTACATGTGGCCGCCGGGGAGTTCGCGGTAGGTGAACGGGCCGCGGGTCGCCGTGGCCCATTGTGCGGCCTGCTCCCGGGAGACGAGTTCGTCGTGGTCGCCGCGCAGGGCGGTGATCGGCACCGAGAGCGGTTCGGTGCCGGACGGCCGGTAGTTCTCGTGCATCTCGACGTCGGCGCGGAGCACCGGGAGCAGGACCTCGGCCAGTTCGGGATCGTCGAAGGCCGGGTGCCGGTAGCCGGCGAACCGTTGCACTCCGGCGAGGAACTCCTTGTCGGCCAGGCCGGTGGCCCGTTCGGCCCGTCCGTCGTGCGGTCCCGGTGAGCCGCTGACGAACAGGTGGCGCAGTCCGGGGTGGCCGGTCCGCTCGAGTTCGCGGGCGATCTCGTAGGCGAGGACCGCGCCGAGGCTGTGCCCGAACAACGCGATGGCCGCGTCGTCGCCGGTGTCGGCGAGGATCCTCGGTGTCAGTTCGGCGACGGCGTCGGCGACCTCGGTGAACGGCTTGTCCGGGAATCGTTCCTCGCGTCCCGGCAGCTGAACGGGAAGTAAATCAACCTCCGATATACCGAGTCTTTTCCATTCCCGAAAGAATCCGGCACCACTGCCCGCGAAAGGCAGACAGGCCAGAAAGAGCTGCTGCGCACCCATGGGTCCCCCATCTTTCCTCATCAGTTCCCAGCGCCACTTCGCAGCGTAACCTGGCGAATACTTAATTGTGAACCGTGACCAGCGTCACAAACCCGGCAATTTCCCTGGGTGGGCGGCGGATGTGCCGACGATCAGGCGGCCGTTTCGGAGGGGACCTGATTATAGCGGTGGACGTGAATACGATGACCACATAGGATGGTGCCGATCCGGAAAGCTGCAGGGGTTTATCGGACGGGGGTGTGTGATGACTTCATGCTGGGCGGAATCCATTGATCACCGAAACGGGCGGCGCCGGGACGTGGTGCGGTGAGCACCCGGCAGCCCCCGGTCACGCCGACCGAGCGGATCCTCGCCGAGATCTGGTGTGACGTGCTCGAACTCGACGAAGTCGACGTGCTCGACAACTTCTTCGAGGCCGGCGGGTACTCGATGCTCATGCAGCTGGTCCGCGAGCGGATCGCGCAGCGCGTCGGCATCCGGCCGACCTTGCCCGAACTGTTCATCCATTCCACTATCCGGTCGTGCGCTGCCTTTCTCGACGGATCGCGGGAAGAGCGGGAACCGGTTTCCCTTTCGCAGGAAAGGGCCGCGGTCCCGGATTCCGGTGATTCGGGAGCCGGTCCGCGTGAAACGGATATCGCCGTCATCGGACTGGCCTGCCGTTTCCCCGACGCGGTGAATGCCGACGAGTTCTGGAGTAATCTCGTATCCGGCGTCGACAGTGTCAGCCGGTTCTCCCCGAAAAGCATCCCCGGGCCCGGCGGCAGCACGCGGCAATATGTGCCCGCCGGCGGATTGCTGCAGGCACCGGAATGGTTCGACGCGAGCTATTTCGGCTATACCCCGCGCGAGGCCCTGCTCATCGACCCCCAGCACCGGGTCCTGCTCGAGTGCGCGGTCGAGGCGATCGAGGGCGCCGGCTACGACCCCGACCGGTTCCCCGGCCTGATCGGCATCTACGCCGGGTGCAGCCTGTCGACCTACACCGAGGCCCTGCGGGCCCGGCAGCAGGAGGACGGCACGATCACCAGCTGGGACATCCTGACCGGCACGACCAGCGACTATCTGGCCAGCCGCGTCGCCTACAAGCTGGGCCTGCGGGGACCGGCCGCCAACGTGCAGGCGGCCTGCGCGACCTCGCTGTACGCCGTGCATTTCGCCGCCCGGGCCCTGCTCGCCGGGGAGTGCGACCTCGCCCTGGCCGGCGGCAGCTCGGTCCGGCTGCCCGCCATGCTGGACAACTACCGGGTCGGCGGGATCACCTCGCCGACCGGCACGTGCCGCCCGTTCGACGCGGCCGCCGACGGGGTGATCGGCGGTCAGGGATGCGGGATCACCGTGCTGAAGCGGCTGTCCGAGGCGATCGCCGACGGCGACCACATCCACGCCGTGCTGCGGGGCTCCGCGGTGAACAACGACGGCCGCGACCGGGCCGGGTTCACCGCGCCGGGAGTCCGCGGGCAGGTCGAGGTGGTCCGGGCCGCCCAGAGCGCGGCGGGCGTCGCGCCCTCGTCCGTGACCTACGTCGAGGCCCACGGCACCGGCACCCGGGTCGGTGACCCGATCGAGGTCGCCGGGCTGAACCACGCGTTCGCCGACGGGAAGCCCCGCGAGCAGCCGTGCCTGCTCGGCTCGGTGAAGGGCAACATCGGGCACACCGACGCCGCCGCCGGCATCGCCGGGTTCATCAAGACGGTGCTCGCCGTGGAACACGGCGTCATCCCGCCGAGCCTGCACTACTCCGAACCGAACCCGGACATCGACTTCGCGGCGGGCCCGTTCGCCGTGGTAACCGAGCCCACGCCGTGGGCGCCCGCCGGGCTGCCGCGCCGGGCCGGTGTCACCGCGCGCGGGCTCGGCGGCGGCAACGCGCACGTCGTGCTGGAGCAGCCACCGGCGCCGCGGCCGAGGGCCGGGACCACCCGCGGTGACCAGGTGCTGGTGCTGTCCGCGCACACCCCGGCCGCCCTCGACGAACTGACGGCACGGCTCGCCGGCCGGCTGGCCGACCGTCCCGAGCTCGAACTGCGGGACGTGGCCTGGACGCTGCAGGCCGGCCGGCGGCAGCACACATACCGCCGGTACGCGGTCGTGCGGGACCGGGCCGACGCGCTGCGGGTGCTCGGCGGGGACGCGCCGCAGCGGCTGGTCACCGGCGACCACGCCCGCGACGGCCGGGCCGTGGCCCTGCTGGTGCCGGAGACGGCCGACGCGGAGGTGGTGCGGCACTGGAAGGCCCTCGGCCTGGACCCGGACCTCACCCTGGACCCGGACTGCGGCGACGCCGAGCTCGCGGCCGCCCTGGACACGCCGGGCCGGCTGTTCCTGCATACCGGCGACTCCGGCTTGGCCGCACGGCTGCGGAAGCATCCGAAGTGGACGCCCGAGCACCTCGTCGTCACGGCCACCGACCCGCTGGCGGCACTCGGGGAGCTGTGGCTCGCCGGGCTGCCGGTCAACTGGGCGGCCGCCCACTCCGAACCGGTCCGGAGGGTGCCCCTGCCCGGCTACCCGTTCCAGCGGCAGCGTTTCCTGGTCGAGGCGGGGCCCGCCACCCCGCCGCCGGCGTCGGCGTCGCCGGCTCCGGACGCCGGGCTGGACACGGAACAGACGGTGTCCATGGTGTTCACCGAACTGCTCGGCCTGCCCGACGTCGACCCCGGCGACAGCTTCTTCGACCTCGGCGGGGACTCGCTGGTCGCGACCCTGCTGGTGGCCCGGCTCGGCGAGCTGCTGCCGGTCGAACTGGAGGAGCGGTCGATGTATCTCGCGCCCTCGGTGCGGGAGCTCACCGCGCTGATCGAGGAGCGGATGCGCGACTCGGCGGTACGTCATGGCTGAGATCCGGCTCATCGAGCGCCCGGCGCCGGCCACCGCCGTGGCCACCCTGTACTGCTTCCCGCACGCGGGCGGCGCGGCCGGGGAGTACGCGCGGTGGGCGGCCCACACGCCGGGCCTGCGGCTGGTGGCCGTCCAGCCACCGGGCCGGGCGCACAACCTCGGGGCGCGGGCCCTCACCGCGATGCCCGAGCTGGTGGGCGAGATCCTCGCGCAGGTGAGGTTCACCCCGCCGTTCGCCCTGTTCGGCCACAGCCTGGGCGCGCTCGTCGCGTTCGAGGTGGCCCGGGCCCTCGGGCCGCGGCCGCTGCGGCTCTTCGTCTCGTCGTGCCCGGCCCCGCCACTGCCCGGGCCGGCCCGGCCGCTGCACCTGCTCGACGACGCCGGGCTGCACGCCGGGATCGAACGGCGCTGGGGCCCGCTGCCCGCGGCGACCAGATCCGACCGCGACCTGCTCGCCGCCGCACTGGCCTGCTACCGCGCCGACCTGACGGTGCTGGAGACCTACGAGCACGTGCCCGGCCCCCGGCTGCGCTGCCCCGTCACCGCGATCGCCGGCGCGGACGAGCCGGCCGCCGGGACGTGGATGGCGGGCTGGCGGGAACACACCGGGCGCGCCTTCGAGTCGCGTGAGCGGCCCGGAGGTCACTTTCACACCCGGGACGACCTCGATGGCCTGGGCCGGCTGCTCGGCGACACGGTACGCAGCGACCTGATCCGGGCCGAGCGGGACGCGACGGGCCACCTCCGGGGTGAATGACCCGGCGGGGGAACACGACACAGTGGAGGGCCGGCCGTGCACCGCAGTATCACCGGGACCTACCTCAAGCACTACGCGAGCGCCCACGACGGGGCCGCCGAGCTGATGCCCCTGACCGGCGCGCAGCGCCGGTTCCACCACACCCGGTCCGCCGATCCCCGCGACCGGGTCCGGATCCTGCCGGTCTTCCTGGAATTCCCGCCCGGCCTGCTGTCGGCCCGCCGGCTGGAACAGGCGACCCGGTCGGTCCTGCTGCGGCATCCGGTGCTCCGCGGGGCGGCGGACACCGCCAGCGGGGTGCCGGTCCTGCGGATCGGCCCGGTCCCGGACGGCCCGGTCGTGCGGGAGATCGCCGGCCCGGGCACCGACGCCGCCGTCTGGGCCGCCCTGGACGACTGGCCCGCCGGGCGCGGCTCGTTCCGGGTGCTCCTGGCCCGCGACGGCCGGCGGGATCTGCTGGCCCTCGGGTTCGACCACCTGGTCTGTGACGGCGAGTCCACCGGCCTGGTGCTCGACGGGCTGATGGCCGCCTACCGCAGCGGCGAGCGGGTGCCCGACTCCGTGGCCGCCGCCGAACTGCGCCGCTACCGCGACGTGGTGGAACAGCGGCTGGCCCTGGAACACGCGGCGAGCGGGCCGGAGGCGCTGGCGCACTGGACGTCGCGGGTGCGTGACGCGGGGCCCGGCCGGTGGGGCCGGGACCGGGACCCGGGCGAACCGCGCGGCCAGTCCTCGGCCTGGCACCGCGCCGCGCTGCCCGCGGCGGCCACGGACCGGCCGTTCCCGGCGTTGCTGGCCGCCTGCCACACGGCGCTGGCCCGCATCCCCGGAACCGCGCCGGTCGCCTACACCTGGGGCGGCCACGACGAGGCCGGGGTGGCCGGCTGCTTCATCAACACGGTGCTGGCCAACCCGCAGGGCGACGGCGTGCGCGAGGCCTGGTGGGAGGACCTGGAATTCGCCGACACCCCGTTCGACGAGGTCGTGCGGGCGGCCCGGGCGAGCCGGGCGCCGTGGACCGGGCACCTCGACCTGGTGCTGACCCTGATCGACCGCACGCGCCGCCCGGCGCCGGTGCTGGACGGCGTGCCCGGCCGGTTCACCTATCCGCCGGGCAGCCGGATCGAGGACCCGGTGATCGTCACGGCCGTCCAGGACCGGGAGGAGCTGTCGCTGCGCATCGACCACGATCCCACGGTCGTGCCCGGCGCCGACGCGGCCGCCGTCGCCGGCGCCCTGCGCGAATCCCTTGCGGACGCCGGCCGTGCCGCGGGCTGAACCCGCCGCCCGGTCCCTGTTGATCTGCCTGGACGGGCGGTCACCGGCCGTGGAGCTGCCCGACGGCGACAGCGTGCTGTTCGGCTGGCACGGCGGCGAGATCACCGTCGGCACCGACCGGGCGCTGACCGCGGGCCGGATCCACGCGTTCGGCGACTACTGGCTGATGTCGAACTGCGGCGCCGCGGGCACCTACTGCGTGGAGAACCTGGAGGGGGCCGGGGAATACGTCAAGGTGCGGGCGGGCCGGGCCGGGGTGCCGATCCCCTTCGAGCTGAGCCGGGTGACACTGACCGTGGGCGCCGGGGACAACAGCTTCACCGTCTACGCCCCGGAACCCCGGCCCGCCGCCGGGCCGGAGGCCGCCGCGATTCCGCTGCTGGACGAGACGAGCCGGTATTTCCAGGTGCTGGTCAGCCTGTGCGAGCCCAGACTGCGGGACTGCGGTGTCGCGGCGGTGCCGACCCCGGCGCAGGTCGCGGCCCGGTTGTCGGCCGCCGGCCGGCCGCTCGGCCGCTCGGCGGTCAACTACCACATCGACTACCTGGCCAAGAAGCTCGGCATCGTGGCCCCGCGCGGAATGACCCGGGCGTGGAAGGGGGTCACGCTGGCGACGCAGGCGCTGAAGTTCGACCTCGTGCGCCCCGAGCATCTCGGTCTGCTTCCCGGACCCGTTCCGGGCGGCTGAGCGGGCTCACCCGCCCGGCGGCGGCGCCGCCTCGGCGGCGGCGACGATCTTCGTGACCGCCTGGGTGAACTCGCCCAGGGTCGTCTTCTCGAACATGACCCGCACCGGCACGCGGTGGCCCAGCTCCGCCCGGATCCGGCCGACCGCGTGCACCGCGAGCAGCGAATGCCCGCCGCGCTTGAAGAAGTCGTCGTGCTCGCGCAGGTCGACGCCGCCGAGAAGCTGGGACCACACCCGCCGGACCACCTCCGGCACCGGCTTCCCGGCCGGGCCCGGACCGTCGGCCGGGCTGGCCACCGGATCGGCCGCCGGGCGCGGGGCGTACGCGGCGCGCAGGGCGGCGAGGTCCACCTTGCCCCGGTCGGTCAACGGCAACCGGTCCACGAACGTGAGCACGGCCGGCACCATGTGACCCGGCAGCCGGTCGCGCAGATGGTCGTGGATCTCATCGGCCGGCCGCCGGCCCGCCGCGGCCACCACGTAAGCGGCGAGCGCCTGATCCTGGAGCAGGACCACACAGTCCCCGACGTCCGGATGCGAGCGCAGCGCCGCCCGCACCTCCCCCGTCTCCACCCGGTGCCCGTTGACCTGCACCTGGTCGTCGTCGCGGCCGACGAACTCCAGCCCGCCCGCCGCGGTCCGCCGGACCCGGTCACCGGACCGGAAGACCCGGCCCCCTTCCGGCCGCCGGACGAAACGCCGCG
>NZ_JBFBAD010000164.1:0-20086 GCF_040682075.1 Actinoplanes sp. NPDC051411
CCTGTCCCGGCCGCCGGCCGGACTACCGGTCGTACTAGCGCTTCATGGCGACGAGGTCCTGGAGGATCTCGTCCGAGGTCGTGATCACCTTGGAGTTGGCCTGGAAGCCCCGCTGGGCGACGATCAGGTTGGTGAACTCCTGGGCCAGGTCGACGTTCGACATCTCGAGCGCGCCGCTGACCACGGAGCCCATGCCGGCGCTGCCCGGGGTGCCCACCTGGGCATAGCCGGAGTTGACGGTGGACCGGAACTCGGAGTCGCCGACCTTCTCCAGGCCGTTGACGTTCTTGAAGGTGGCCATGGCGACCTGGCCGAGCGTTTCCTTCAAGCCGTTGCTGTAGACGCCGATGATCTGGCCGCTGTCGGAGACGCTGTACGACACCGAGGTCAGGGCCCCCGGCGCTTGGCCGTCGGTGTCGAACACCCGCGCATCGGAGAGACCCGAGTACGACGTGATGTCGGTGACGTCCACGGTGTACGCGTTGGGCGCGGTACCGATGGGCACCGTTTTGACCGGAGTGCCCGCGCCGTCGGTCGACAGGCCGTTCTGGAAGTTCAACGTCTGGGTGCCGATATTGGTCGTTCCGTCCTCGGCGAACAGATCCATGGTCCACGTCGACGTGTCGTTGACGTTGTCGTTCGCTGTCCGGCTGAACTGCGCGGTGACGGTGTGCGTGGCTCCCTGCGCGTCGTACACCTTGATCGGGATCGTGGTGCTGTAGCCGGGCGTGCCGCCGTTCGTCGGGTTGTTCGGGTCCGGAATGTCATCACTGCTCAGGTTGCCCTTGAGCGTGACCTTCGTGGTCTGCGCGGGCGCGATCGTGCTGCCCAGGGGCATCCGGATGTCGTCCGGTTTGCCGGCCGCGTTGACCACGCCGTTCTTCGCCGTCCAGCCCTGCACCGGCTGTCCACTCGCGTTGACCAGCAGGCCGTTCGCGTCGAACGTGAACTGGCCGGCCCGGGTGTACATCATCTCGGCGCCCTGACGGGCGATGAAGAAGCCGTCGCCCTGGATCATCATGTCGCCGGAGCGGCCGGTGGTCTCCTGCGAGCCCTGGGCGAAGTTGGCCGTGATGCCGCCGTTCTTCACACCGAGGCCGACCTGGGCCGGGTTGGTGCCGCCCTGGCCGTTCTGAGGTGCGCCGGCCGCGCCGAGCATCTGGCTCAGCGTGTCCTGGAATTCGACCACGCTGGCCTTGTAACCGACGGTGTTGACGTTGGCGATGTTGTTACCCGTCACGTCCATCATCTGCTGGTGGGCGTGCAGGCCACTGATTCCCGAGTAGAGAGAGCGCAGCATCGATGCTTTTCCTTTGCTGTCAGGCGGTCGCGGGACCGGTCGTCGGAGTGGTCGGCTTCGCGCCGCGCTCCGTGGGAGCCGTCGAACCGGTGGAAGAACCGGACTCTCCGGCGATCGGCAGGACTTCCATGACCTTGGACAGCAGCACGTCCGTGTTCCCGATTCGAAGCATCGGTTCGCTGTCTCCGTTGAGCTTCGCCGAGGCGATGGTGCCGCTCAGCTGCGCTCCGTTCGCATCCATGTAGGTGACGTTGTGCCCGACCAACGCGCTCGCGTTGACCAGGCGCTGGGACTTCATCAGGTCAGCGATGTCGCCGAGCTTCTCGACCTGGGTGAACTGGGCGGTCTGCGCCAGGAACTGGGTCGAGTCGGCGGGGTTGCTGGGGTCCTGATATTTCAGCTGAGCGACCAGGAGCTTCAGAAAGGTGTCCTTGTCCCCGATGTCCTTGGACGCATCCGAGATCGACTTGCTGGCGGCCGGTGTGGTGCCGGCGGCCGGAGCGGTCGACGGAAAACCGGAAATTCCCGAGGTGGGCGAGGTCATCGCTTTCTCCCAAGCTCTTGATACAGCTATTGCCTGCTCGCCCTAAGGTTCGGCCGGGCCCGGATTTTGCTTAGCCCCCAAAAAGCAGCGGGCCCGCCGGAAAGGCGGGCCCGCGGGTGACGAGAGGTGGCGTCAGGGAGCGAGGGAGAGGCTGAACTTCCCCTTGCCGTACCGGTTGACCTCGACCATCAGGTCGACCCGGCGGCCGAGCGCCATCAGGTGGGCCCGGGCGTCGGCCGGCAGCGGATCGCCGGGGTAGATCACCTGGTAGAGCTTGACGTGCGGGCCGCCCTCCTTGTTGAGGAGGCTGGTCAGCACGTTGCAGAGCTCGAAGACGTTCTCGGCGAGATTCGGGAACAGCTTTTTCTCGTCGATGCTGTCCTCGGCCGCACCGGCCGGCAGCAGGCCCAGCGCCGCCCCCGCGTTGGCGGCCAGGGACAGTTGCATCCCGAGTACGCCGTAGATCTGCTGAGCGGTGTCGGTGAAGATCGCGACCGTCGCCGTGGCGATGTCGTCCGCGGAGAGCGGGTCACCGGGGCTGACGGTCACCTCGCGGCCGAGCAGGTCCTCAAAGAGGTTACGGACGGCCAGAGTGCCAGGAAGAACCGAGACGTCGGACATGTCGTAATCATCCCAAAATAGGAGCGAAGACCTCATCGAATCGCTCAGCCGAGAACGGCTTCACGATGAAAAACATCGAACCGGCCGCATCGGCCTGCTGCATCATCTCCGGCGTGCACTCCGAGGTGACGAAGCCGAACTTCACGTCGTTGCCGGCCGCCCGCAGGGCACGCAGCACCTCGATGCCCGTCATCTCCGGCATGTTCCAGTCCGAGAGCACCAGATCGGGCGACTCGGCGGTGGTCATGTCGAACGCCTCTTTGCCGTTCGCCGCCTCGATCAGGTCGTGATCGCCGAATCCGGCCTGACGCAACGTGCGAACGACGATCTGCCGCATGACCCGGCTGTCGTCGGCGATGAGGATCTTCATGCCTCCTCCTCCTTCAAATCACTGCGGCTCTGCCACATGGAGACGTTGACGGGCTCGTCCTCCCAGAGGCCGTAGACCCCGCTGATGCGCTTGGCGTTCGGATATCTGGTCGTCGACTCGGGCGCGAGCATCACCTGCGGCAACGAGAGGAAACAGCCCGGGGGCAGCATCGCCTTGACGTTGCCACCCACGATGTTGGCCAGTTCGCCGAGAACGTCGGAGAGGTCTTCCTGACTGACCTCGTCCGGCTCCATGGCGAGAAACGCCGCCGCCGCGTGCCGGGCGGCGACGGTCGAACAGCCATAGACCACGTGTCCGGTCCAGGACCCGGTGATGGAGACCGAGGAATGCACCTCGGACGGCTGGTTCTCGTCGTACGTCGGGATCAGCGGGCTGAGGCCCTCCGGATCCAGATACGACATCCAGACCTGCTCCACCATCTCGGCGAGGTCGTTCTCGTTCACCTCGACTTCGACGCTCATGAGTTCGCTCCGGTTGGGACGAGGCCCAGAAGGGCCAACTTTTCGATCATGGCGCCCTCGGTGAAGGGCTTGATCACGTACTCGTGGGCGCCCGCGGCGAGCGCCCGCACGATCTGGCTCTGTTCGCTCTCGGTGGTGACCATGACCAGCGTCATCTCCCGCAGCCGCGGATCAGCCCGGACGTTGGTGACGAACTCGAGCCCGTTCATGTTGGGCATGTTCCAGTCGATGAGGGCCAGGTCGGGAACCTGGTCCATGC
The DNA here is from genome assembly GCF_040682075.1 of Actinoplanes sp. NPDC051411. NCBI lineage: Bacteria > Bacillati > Actinomycetota > Actinomycetes > Micromonosporales > Micromonosporaceae > Actinoplanes > Actinoplanes sp. NPDC051411. The sequence goes on from NZ_JBFBAD010000164.1 coordinate 3,577, forward strand.
CGGCGAGAAGGTCGAGCGCCTCCTTGCCGTCGCCGGCCTCCACCGCCTCGAAGTTCAGCTTGGTGACGATGCGCTTGAGGATCATGCGCATCGCGCGGGAATCATCGATCACCATGGCGCGCATCGCGGCCTCATCCCCTTCGTGCGACGCCCGCGGGCACCGCGTTACGGACTCGGTAAGCGGAGGTACGGCCGGCGGCCACCCGCTCGTAGTTGTCGTCGATCCCGATGGTGGTCTCGGCCGCACCGAGGAAGAGCCACCCGTCCGGACGCAGGAGCCGGGCCACGTTCTGCAGCACGGTCCGCTTCACGGCGACGTCGAAATAGATCAGGACATTGCGCAGGAAGATCACGTCGAACGGCTGCATGGCGGGAAGCGGCGTGGTGAGGTTCATCAGCCGGAAGGAGACGTTGCGGCGCAGCTGCGGGGTGATCCGCCAGTGTGCGCCCGCCCGCTCGAAGTACTGCACCAGCTGGGACGCCGGCAACCCACGGTTGACCTCGACCTGGCTGTATTCCGCGGTCTCGGCCCGCTTGACCATCTCGGTCGAGATGTCGGTGCCCATGATCTCGTAATTCCAGCCCGGGGGCAGGTGCTCCTGGAGCGTGATGGCCAGGCTGTACGCCTCCTGGCCGCTCGAGCTCGCCGCCGACCAGAGCCGCACCCTGCGCGACGACGCCCGCGACTTGACCAGCTCGGGAAGCACGACGTCGGTCAGCGCCGCGAACGGCTCGCGGTCGCGGAACCAGGACGTCTCGTTGGTGGTCAGCGCGTCGACGATCCGGCGCTGGTTGGCCGGGTTGGGGTGGCGCTGCAGCTCGGCCAGGAAATCGGTCACGCTCGGCGAGCCGACCGCCCGGGCGACCGGGATGAGCCGGGCCTCGACCAGGTATTCCTTGCCGGGCGCCAGCACGATCGACGCCTCCTTGCGCACCAGCTGGGAGACGAACGAGAACTCGGCCTGGGACAGGGTCATCGGGCCACCGCCGCGGAACGCCCGGCCTTCACCCGGTTGATCAGGAAGGCGGCGATCCGGTCGAGCGGCAGCACCTCGTCGGCCAGTCCGGCCCCGACCACCGCTCCCGGCATGCCCCAGACCACCGAAGTGGCCTCGTCCTGCGCCAGAATCTCGGCGCCCGCATCCCTCAGCACCTTCGCACCACCCCGTCCGTCGTGTCCCATTCCGGTGAGCACGGTCGCGTAGGCCGACGCGCCGTAGAGGGCCGCAACCGACCGGAACATCACGTCCACGGCCGGGCGGCAGGAGTTCTCCTGCGGGGCACCGCTCAGCTGGATCAGCGTGGCGGTGCCCCGGCGATGCAAAACGAGGTGGAAATCGCCCGGCGCGACGTAGGCCGAGCCGGGGGCCAGTTCCATCCCGTCGGCCGCCTCGAACACCCGCAGCGAGGTGCTGCGGTCCAGTCGCTCGGCGAACATCCGGGTGAAGACCGGCGGCATGTGTTGCGTGATCACGATCGGCACCGGCAGGTCGGACGGCAGCCCGGTCAGCACTTTGGTCAGGGCATCCGGGCCGCCGGTCGACGAGCCGATGGCCAGCAGGTCGATGCGGCCGCCGGGCGCGCGCCGGACCGGCGGGCGGCCGGGGGCGCCACCGGACGGCGGAGGTGCGCCGAGGCGTCCGGGCGGCCCGGAGGGTGGCAGCCCGGCGCGGGGCGGGGCCGCCGTCGGCCGGGGCCGGGCCGGTGCGAGACCGGGGCGCGCCGGCGCCGCCGGCGGAGCGGCACCGGGCCGGCGACGACCGGCGAGGGCATAGATCTTCGGTACGAGCTGCTCGCGTACGGCCGCGATCGACTCGGTCACCGAGCCGACGTTGCTCGGTTTGGTCACGTAGTCGGTGGCGCCGGCCGAGAGCGCCTCCAGGGTCGCGCTCGCACCCGAGGCGGACAGCGTGCTGAACATGATGACGGGCACGGTCTTGTTGCGCTTGCGCAGTTCGCGCACCGCCGCGATGCCGTCCATCTGCGGCATCTCGATGTCCATCGTGATGACGTCGGGCTTGAGCTGGTCGATCTTGGCCTGGGCGAGCAGGCCGTTCGAGGCGGTGCCGACGACCTCGATGTTCTCGGCGCCGCCGAGCGCGTCGACGATCAGGCGGCGTACCACCACGGAGTCGTCGACGACGAGGACCGAAATCATCCGATCACTCCCTTCTCAGCCCCTCTCAACCCAGCCACGCCGGGCCGAGTGCCGCGACCACCGGTGCGAGCAGCCGGTGCGCCGTCGAGGTGTCCAGCAGGTCGCGCACCACGAGGGCCTGAACCGCGCCGCTGAGCATGTTCCAGACCCCTCCGGCCCGGTCGGCCAGCGGAATCGAGGCCGTGTCGACGGCCTGTACCAACAGCATCTGCGCCGCGGCCGCCGTGCGGACCCGATCGGAGAGATAGGCCGCCCAGGACGCCGAATGAACCGCCGGCGACCAGCCGCCGGTGTTGCGCCGGGCGTCCTCGGCCGAGGCGTTCAGCCGGTTCAGATCGCTGGTGCGCAGCGACCGCAGCCGTTCGAGCAGGGCCGACACCGCGTAGTGGTGCGGGCCGAGGTCGATCGGCGCGCCGACCGGCAGCTTGCGCATCGCGGCCACCCAGCCCGCGCCGAGCCGGCGCCGCGAGTCGGCGTCGAGCACCTCCCGCAGGTAGCTGGCCACCGCCGCGTCGCAGAGCAGCGCGGTGGCGGCGGCCGCGGTCTCGCTCTGCTGGGCGTCCCGGCCGGTGCCCTGCCAGGTCCACGACATCACGTCGTAGCGCAGGCAGGTGAGCAGGGCGTCGACCGAACCGATCGGTGCCCGCTCGACCAGGGCCAGGCTCCCGGCCGGATCGTCCTTGCTCATGTTCTTCAGCGAGGGCATCCGGCGGGCCGCGCTCTCGACCTCGACCCAGAGCGGGCCGCGTACGCCCTCGTCCGGCAGCCGCTCGGCGAGCAGCGACAGGTCGCCGGCCTGCAGGCGCAGCGCGCGCAGCAGCACGTCAGCGGTGGCCGAGCCACCACTGAGCCGGGTGAGGTCGAAGCCGAGAACCGGCGCGCTGACGAGGCTGTACATCAGATGGTGGCTCGGTACGTGTCGACGGCCTGGTTGACGTCGAGGGCCAGCATCAGCCGCCCGTCCAGCTTGAAGGTGCCGACCACCAGCTCGCGGGTCGGGCCGCTGAGGGTGTCCGGCGGCGACTCGAAGGTGTCGTCGTCGAGATCGACCACCTCGCCGATCTTGTCGACCACCAGGCTCACCGGCTCGCCGTCGCCGCGCAGAATGACGTTCATGACCGGGCCCTGCAACGCCTTGCGGGCCAGGCCGAGCTGGACCCGCAGGTCGACCGCCGCGATCACCTGACCGCGGAGGTTGAACAGCCCGCCGACGGCCGGCGGGGCCAGCGGCACCGGGGTGTACTCGTTGTACGAGAGCACCTCCTGCACCGTGTGCACCTCGACTCCGAACAACTGCTCGGCCACCTCGAAGGTGGCGAACTGGCGGCTTGCCATCTCAGACCTCCACCAGCATGTCGTCGTCGGCCAGATCGGCGTAGAAGTTGGGGTCGGCGGCGAGGATGGCCCGGCGTACGTCGAGCAACTCGGTCACCCGTTGCTGGATGACCGCGGTCCCGACCAGCCCGTCTTCCTCGGCATCCCGGCGGGCGGTGGTCGAGTTCTCGGCGATGTCGACGATCCGGTCGACCACCAGGGCCACGCTGCGGCCGCCCTCGCTGTAGACCACCACCGAAATGGTTTCTCCCTCCGCCTCCTCGCCGTACGCCCCGAGCAGGTGCGACAACCGCACCAGCGGCAGGATCTGGCCGCGGTACTGGACCACCTCGCGGGAGCCGGCGTGCTCGATCCGGTCGCGCGGGAACTCCTCGAGCCGGGTGACCGTGTCGAGCGGGATCGCCACCCGGCGCTCGCCGACCGCGGTGACCAGCAATCGTTCACCGGTGCCGGCGCCGCCCGAGGCGCGGGACGAATCGATCATGTTCTTCCGGTCCGCGTCGGCGGTCAAGTGGCTGCGCCGGGCGAGCGAGGAGACGTCGAGGATCAGGCCGACCTTGCCGTCGCCCAGAATCGTCGCACCGGCGTACAGGCCGATGTCCTTGAACCGGCTGTTGAGGGCCTTGACCACGACCTCTTCGGTGTTGAGCACCCGGTCGACGACCAGGCCGAAGCGCCGGCCGTCGGCCTGCAGCACCATGATGTAGACGCCCTGGTCGCCGCCGACCTCGAGGCCGAGCGCCCGGTCCAGCCGGACGAGCGGGAGCAGCTTGCCGCGCAGGCGGTAGACGGGCGCGCCCGAGGCGTACTCGATCTTGGTGCTCTGCCCGTCGATGAAGACCAGCTCGAGCACGGCGACCTGCGGTACGACGTAGCGCTGGTCGCCGCAGTCCACGGTCAGCGCCTGGATGATGGCCAGCGTCAGCGGGATCGTGAGGCGCCAGACCGTACCCTCGCCGGGCGTCGAATCGACGCTGACCGCGCCGCCGATGTTCTCGATGTTGGTCTTGACCACGTCCATGCCGACGCCGCGCCCGGAGACGTTGGTGACCTTGGCGGCGGTGGAGAAGCCGGGCTGGAACACCATGGCCATGATGTCGCGCCGGTCCATGCTGGCGATCTGCTCGGCCCGCAGCAGGCCGTTCTCGACCGCCTTCTGGGCGATCCGCTCGACGTTGAGGCCGGCGCCGTCGTCGGCCACCTCGACCGCGACGTGGCCGCCCTCGTGGTACGCCCGGAGCGTGAGCGTGCCCTCCGGCCCCTTGCCGGCCGCCGTCCGGCGGTCAGGCTCCTCGATGCCGTGGTCGACCGCGTTGCGCACCAGGTGGGTCAGCGGGTCCTTGACCGCCTCGAGCAGGCTTCGGTCGAGCTCGGTCTCCTTGCCCTCCATCACCAGCTGGACCTGCTTGCCGAGGCCGTTGCTCAGGTCGCGGATAACGCGGGGAAGCTTCGACCAGATGTGCTCGATCGGCTGCATGCGGGTCTTCATGATGCCCTCTTGCAGCTCACTGGTGATCATGCCGAGCCGCTGCGCGCTGCGCACCAGGGTCGCGTCGCCGGTCTCCATCACGCCGCGGACCAGCTGGTTGCGGGCCAGGACCAGCTCGCCGACCATGTTGAGCAGGGTGTCGAGCAGGTCGACGTCGACCCGGATCGCGCTGTCGGCGATGCTCCGCTTGGGCGCCTGGTTCTGCAACGCCTCGTTGACCGCGGCCGGCGCCGCCTTGCCCTCGTCGAGCAGGATCGTGCCGAGCTTGCGCTCGTCGCCCTCGATCTGCGACTGCAGGGCCGAGCCGACGTCGGACGAGCTGGCCGCGCCGGATTCCACCAGCATCTGGCCGAGCGGGCGGCGCTGCTCCTCGACCGGTTCGGGGGCCGGGCGGGCCGCCTTGACCGGCTTCTCGACCGGCACCGGGGTCTCGTCGGCCGCGGCCGGCGCCTCGACCGCGGCGGCCGGAGCCGCCTCGTCGGCATTCATCTGCGCGTGAACCTGCACGATGATGCTCTCGATGTCGACGTCGTTCTCCGAGCCGTTCTCCTCGATCGAGGCGAGCAGCGACCGGACGCCGTCGATCGTCGCCAGCAGCGTCGTGATCGTCGCCGGGGTGACCGGCTGGACGCCGTCGCGCAGCCGCGACAGCAGGGACTCGCCGGCGTGCGCGAGCTTCTCGAGCCGGCTGAAGGCGAGGAACCCGCTGGTGCCCTTGATGGTGTGAATGGCCCGGAAGATACGGGAGATCAGGTCACGCGAATTCGGCTCCTGCTCCAGGTCGACCAGGTCGCGGTCGATCTGGTCCAGGTTCTCGTGGCTCTCCAGAAGGAATTCGCCGACGATTTCACCTAGGTCTTCCACGCTTACCTACCTCTCGCTCGGCTTTCAATGCCCAGATCGACGAGCCCGAGCGCGATCTGAGGGAGACCGGGATCACGGACGGAATCAGGCCTCGCCGCCGGGCCGGCGGTAGCGGTAACCGAACCCACGGACCGACTCGATCGGCGACTCGTCCGGATCGGACCAGCCGAGCTTTCGGCGCAGGCGAAGGACGGCGAACTTCACCCGCTCCTGACCGATGCCCGTGGGGTCGTCCCACGCCTGGGTCAGCAGCTGGTTGGGACTGAGAACCGCGCCGGCGTGCCGGACCAGCGCGTTGAGCAACCGGAACTCGGTGGGCGTCAGACGCTTCTCGTCGCCCTTGACATAGACCCGGCGCTTGGTCGGGTCGAGGTGCACCAGCCCGTCGTCGTAGACCTGGCTGGCCCAGCTGTTCTGCCCGGTCGAGGAGCGCCGGAGCAGCGCCTCCACCCGGGCGAGCAGCTCGTTGTTGGCGAATGGTTTGGTCAGGTAGTCGTCGGCGCCGCCGCGCAGGCCGCGTACCTTCTCGGCCTCCTGACCGTGTGCCGTGAGCACCAGCACCGGGACGTCGGAGACGTCCCGCAGCCGTTCGAGGACCTGCCAGCCGTCCATCTCCGGGAGGCCGACATCGAGGACCACCAGGTCCGGGTGCTCGGCGTAGGCCTCCTTGAGACCGGTACGGCCGTCACCGGCGTGTGCCACCTCGTAACCCGCGCGGCTGAACAGCAACCGCAGGGCGAGGGCGATGTCCGGGTCGTCCTCGACGACGAGAAGGCGACTCATCGTGTGCTCACCGTGCCCCACCCCTTGCTCACGCCTCGGCCGCCGTCCGCCGGATGCCGACGAACGGCCGAAATCCCGCCCCGGCGGGTCAGCTTTTGTGCCGCGGTTCCTGCGGCATCGCCGCCCGCCAGTCGCAGGCAACGGGATCAACCGCGCAAACACACGATAGCGTGATGTGACGGTCTAAATACGGATAGCGAAAGTTTAGCGGGCTAATCGCCAGGCGGGGCGCTCTTGACGCGGTTGCGGTGATGCGATCAGTCCCCGCAAGTTGCCATCCGAATAGCGTGACACTTTTCCCTCGGTTTATGCCCGGTTTCAGGCAATTAAGGGACGTACGGCCGAGAAACGGATGCGATATCCGTGGTGGGTGACTCGGCCCGCCCCTGATCCGGGAGGCCCCCGTGCTCGCCCAGGTGTTACGCCGCCTCGCCCTGCTCGGTGCGGCACCCCTGCTGCTGATTCTCACCGCGCCCGCCCAGGCGGTCACGTCACTCCCACCGGTGACCCCGCCACCCACGCCGCCGGCCCCGCCTTCGCCGACCGTGGTTTCCCAGGTCCGCCTGATGTCGCAGGTGGTGACCATGACCAACCAGCAGCGGCACGCCAACGGGTGCGGCCTCCTGACCGTCTCCCACGACCTGACCGTGGCGTCCGTACGGCAGAGCCTCTACATGGCCCACACCGGACTGTTCACGCACGTCTGGCGGGACGGCTCGACGTTCGTGACCCGGGCCCATGCCGCCGGCTACCGGCAGCCCTCGGGCGAGAACATCGCCTGGGGTTATCAGAGTGCGGCCGACGTGATGGCGGCCTGGATGGCCAGCCCGCATCACCGGGAGAACATCCTCAACTGCGGCGCCCGCTCGATCGGAACCGGCGTGGTTTACGCGGCCAACGGCATCCCGTACTACACCGAAGTTTTCGGCTGGGACTGATGGCGATCTATTGACATCTGTGCGCCGCGCCTCTTCTATTAGTTAGGTTTACTAACTGCCACCCCGAAGAGGTCACCATGCGCCGAACCCGCATCGCCACACTGGCGACGGCCGTCGCGGTCGCCGCCGGTGTGGGCGGCTTCCTCGCCGTCTCATCCCCCGACGCCCAGGCCGCCACCACCTCTCGCATCCCCGCCCACGTCTTCGCCCCCTACTTCGAGGCCTACAACGGCGACAGCCTGAACGGTCTCTCCCAGCAGTCCGGCAACAACTTCCTCACCATCGCGTTCGCCCAGACCGCCTCGGTCGGCTCGTGCACCGCGCTGTGGGACGGCGACACCCCCATCTCGTCGTCCAACTACGGCTCCGACATCGCGGCGATGCGCGCCCGCGGCGGCGACATCATCCCCTCGTACGGCGGTTATGCGGCCGACAACCAGGGCACCGAGCTGGCCGACTCGTGTGGCAACGTCAACTCGATCGCCGCCGACTTCGAGAAGATGATCACCACCTACGACGTCACCCGGATCGACCTGGACGTCGAGGACAACTCGCTGAGCCGCACCGACGGCATCGACCGCCGCAACAAGGCGATCGCGCAGGTCGAGTCCTGGGCAGCGGCCAACGGCCGGCTCATCCAGTTCAGCTACACGCTGCCGACCAGCCCGAACGGCCTCGAGCCGAACGCGCTGGCGATCCTGCAGAACGCGAAGCAGAACAACGCCCGCGTCGACATCGTCAACATCATGACGTTCGACTACTACGACGGCGCCAACCACGACATGGCGGCCGCCACCCAGACCGCCGCGACCGGCCTGTTCAACCAGATCAAGCAGGTCTGGCCGGGCAAGACCGACGCACAGTACTGGGGCATGGTCGGCATCATCGAGATGAACGGCGAGGACGACTACGCCAACGACTCCGGCAACCTCAACGCCGAGACTTTCACGCTGGCCAACGCCACCACGGTGACCAACTGGGCCAAGTCGAAGGGCATCGGGGCGCTCTCGTTCTGGGCGCTGCAGCGCGACAACGGCGGCTGCGCCGGCCAGGCACCGGGCGACCGCAACTGCTCCGGCGTCTCGCAGTCGACGTGGCAGTTCAGCCACCTGATGCAGGGCTTCACCAGCGGCTCGTCGTCGACTACCCCGCCGACCACGCAGCCCACCACACCGCCCACCACACCGCCGACCACCAAGCCGACCACGCCGCCGACCACCAAGCCGACCACGCCGCCGGCCGGCACCACCTGGGCGCCGAACACGGCGTACAAGGCCGGCCAGGTCGTGACCTACGCCGGTAAGAGCTACAAGTGCCTGCAGTCGCACACGTCGCTGGTCGGCTGGGAGCCGCCGAACGTGCCCGCGCTGTGGCAGGCCCTGTAGGTCGCTAGATCGAACAGTTGATGAGGACCGGTTCGGGGTGCAGTTCAATCCCGAACCGGTCCCGCACACCGTCGCGGATCGTGCGGGCCAGGTCGAGCAGATCGGCCGCGGTGCCGTCGCCGCGGTTGGTCAGCGCCAGCGTGTGCTTGCTGGAGATCGCGACCCGATGGCCCGCGAAGCCCTTGGGGAAGCCGGCGTGCTCGATCAGCCAGGCCGCCGGGATCTTGACCGTGCCGTCGTCGCCCGGCCAGTGCGGCGCGTCCAGTTCCAGCGCCGCCCAGGCCTCGGCCGACACGACCGGGTTGGTGAAGAACGACCCCACCGACCAGGTGTCGCGGTCGTCCGGGTCGAGCACCATGCCCTTGCCTGCGCGCAACTTGAGCACGGCCTCGCGCGCGCGGGCCAACGGCACCCGGTCGCCCGGCTCCACGCCGAGAGTGCGCGCCAGTTCGGCGTACCGGATCGGAGCGGACTCGCCCGAGAGGGCGAGCCGGAAATCAACCTCGAGAACGACGAACCGGTCGTTTCCCTTGAAAACGCTCTTCCGGTACGCGAAGTCGCACTCCAGCGGCGACATCACGCGGAGGCTGTCGTGCTCGCGGTCGTAGGCGTGCACGGCGACGATCGTGTGGCTGACCTCCTGCCCGTACGCCCCCACGTTCTGGATCGGGGTGGCCCCGGCCGACCCGGGGATGCCGGAGAGACATTCGATGCCGGAGTAACCCTCAGTGACCGCGTGCGCGACAAAGTCGTCCCACGGCTCACCCGCCGCGACGCGCACGACCACGCTGTCGCCGGTCTTCTCCACCACGCGGATTCCGGTGGTGCGCAAGAGCAGCACGAGGCCAGGGAAGCCGTCGTCGCCGATGACGACGTTGCTGCCACCGGCCAGCACCAGCACCGGGCGGCTCTCGGCCGCCGCTTTACGCACAGTAGTGACCGCTTCGTCCGGATCGGAGACGACCGTCAACGTGCCGGGCGGTCCGCCGAGGCGTAGCGTCGTATATGCCGCCAGGGGGCCGTCACTCGCTCGAGGGGTGTCAGTTTGCTGATCGGCGCTAACGTCAGGCACGCCGACCACCCTAGGCTCAACGGTTCGGAGCACCTCATCGACTCCTGGGTCGACTGGAGAGAGACGCGATGAACAGGCTGCACGCGAGCAAGGACTTCTGGCTCGCCGCACTGCGGGCCGACAGCCCGGCACTACAGGACGCCGTGGCCGAGGCGGGCCCCGACGCCGCCGTGCCCTCCTGCGAGGGCTGGACGGTCGCCGACCTGACCGCTCACCTGACCGGCATGCTGCGCTGGGTCCGCGAGACGGTGGCGCGCGGGGTCACCGACCATCCCCCCGCCTTCACCGAACAGGAGCCGGCTCCGGAGTGGGAGGCCGCCCTCGACGGGCTGCGCCGCGAGCTGACCGGCACGATCGAGACGCTGGAGGCGCTCGAGGCCGACTTCCCGGCGTGGAACTGGGCGCCGCAGGCCAAGACGGCCGGCTTCTGGCAGCGCCGGATGGCCCACGAGATCTCGGTGCACCGGTGGGACGCCGAGGCGGCGGCCGGCCGCGCCACCCCGGTCGAGACCAAGCTGGCCGCCGACGGCATCGGCGAGGTGCTCGACAGCTGGCTGCCGGCCGGCAAGCGCAAAGGCCCGACCGACCTGCACGGCGTCGCCCACCTGATCGCCTCCGACGCGGGCTACGAATGGTTCGTGCGGCTGCGCGGCCCCGGAGTCGCGCTGCTCGACACCGGCACGATTCTCGACTCCGACGACCACCACCCGCGGGCCGAGGCCACCGGCACCGCGAGCGACCTCCTGCTCACGCTGATGGGCCGTCAGCGCCCGGATCGCCTCGTCATCAGCGGTGACCCCCGCCTGATCGCCGCCCTCCGCACCGGCTAATCCGGTTAAATTCGTCTTACCGACGGGTTCCGCGGGACGGGCGGGCCCCTATGATTAACCGGTTAAGTAAACCGGGTAACACGCAGGAAGCGGTGAACGCATGACGGCAACCGTCACGTCCACGTCGGCGCAGCCGGCCCTCTCCGGGATCACCTTCCCCGACGGCTTCATCTGGGGCGCGGCAACCGCGTCCTATCAGATCGAAGGCGCCAGCCAGGAAGACGGTCGCGGCCCGTCCATCTGGGACACCTTCAGCCGCACGCCGGGGAAGGTCCACGCCGGGCACACCGGCGATGTGGCCTGCGACCACTACCACCGGTACGTCGAGGACATCGCTCTGATGGCCGACCTCGGGCTCGCGTCGTACCGCTACTCGATCTCCTGGCCGCGGATCCAGCCCGACGGCAGCGGCCCGGTCAACTCGCGCGGGCTCGACTTCTACGACCGGCTGACCGACGAACTGCTCGGCAAGGGCATCGACCCCGTCGTCACGCTCTACCACTGGGACCTCCCGCAGGTCCTGGAAGACCGCGGCGGCTGGCCCAACCGCGAAACCGCGCTCGCCTTCGCGGAGTACGCCCAGATCGTGCACGCCCGCCTCGGCGACCGGGTCAAAACCTGGACCACCCTCAACGAGCCGTGGTGCTCGGCCTACCTCGGCTACGGCAGCGGCCGCCACGCGCCCGGCCGCCAGGACCCGGCCGCGACCTTCGCCGCCGTGCACCACCTGCTGCTCGGCCACGGCCTGGCCGCCCAGGCGCTGCGCAGCGCCGGCGCCAACACGATCAGCATCACGCTCAACCCGTCGGTCGTCTTCCCGGTCGACGCCGACAACGCGGCCGACCGCGAGGCCGTACGCATCCTCGACGGGCTGTCCAACCGGATGTTCCTCGACCCGCTGCTGAAAGGCGAATATCCGGCCGACATGCTGGAGCACATGGCCCGGTTCACCGACCTGTCGTTCATCCAGGACGGCGACCTCAAGGCCGTCAACGCCCCGATCGACGTGCTCGGCATCAACTTCTACCAGCCGTCGTACGTCTCGGCGAAGCCCGGCGCCCCGGCCGCGCCCGACCAGCCGGGCAGCGAAGGCATCGCGACCCGCGCGCCGCAGGGCCCGGTCACCGACATGAACTGGCTGATCGAGCCGTCCGGCCTGACCCACCTGCTCAAGCGGATCCACGAGGACTACCCCGGAACCCCGCTGATGATCACCGAAAACGGCGCGGCGTACCCGGAAGGGCCGTCCGAGGACGGCGCGGTGCACGACACCAAGCGGATCGAGTACCTCGACGGGCATCTCCGCGCCTGCCATGATGCCCTGGCGGCCGGTGTGGACCTGCGGGGCTACTTCGTCTGGTCGCTCATGGACAATTTCGAATGGGCCGAGGGGTACGCGAAGCGTTTCGGCATCGTGCACGTCGACTACCGCACGCAGGAGCGCCGGCTGAAGGACAGCGCGAAGTGGTACCGGGAGGTGATCCGGCGCAACGGGATCGAGGGGTGACTTCATGACGACGCGGGAGCGGCCAACCTTGGAGGCGGTGGCGCGCCGCGCCGGAGTATCCCGGGCGACCGTCTCCCGTGTCGTCAACGGCTCGACCTCGGTCGCCCCCGCGATCCGGGAAGCGGTCACCCGGGCGGTCGACGAGTTGGGCTACATCCCCAACCAGGCCGCCCGCAGCCTGGTCACCCAGCGGACCGAATCGATCGCGCTGATCCTGCCGGAGACCGCCAACCGGGTCTTCTCCGACGACCTGTTCTTCCCGGCGATCATCCGGGGCGTCAGCGTCGAACTGGAGGCCGCCGACAAGCAACTGGTGCTGATGATGGCCGGGTCGGCGGCCAGCCACGACCGCGTCGAACGGTACGCGGTCTCCGGCCACGTCGACGGCGTCATGTTCGCCTCCATGCACGGCGCCGACCCGCTGCCCGGCACCCTCACCCGCCTCGGCATCCCGGTCATCTGCAGCGGCCGCCCGATCGGCTCCTCTTCCGTGCCCTACGTGGACGTCGACCACTTCGGGGGCGTCTGCCGGGCCGTACAGCACCTGGTCGACGGCGGCCGCCGCCGCATCGCCACGATCGCCGGCCCGCAGGACATGGTGGCCGGCATCGACCGGCTGGCCGGCTATCGCACCACCCTGGCCGCGGCCGGCCTCACGCCCCTCGAGGCGCTCGGCGACTTCACCCGCGAATCCGGCATCCAGGCGATGCGCTCGCTGCTCTCGCTCGACCCCGACCTGGACGCGGTCTTCGTCGCCTCCGACATGATGGCCCACGGCGCCCTGCTCGCCCTGAAGGACGCCGGCCGCCGCGTCCCGTCCGACGTGGCCGTGATCGGCTTCGACGACTTCGACATCTCCCGCTACAGCGAGCCGCCACTGACCACGGTCCGCCAGCCGATCGCCGACATGGGCCGCACGATGGCCCGCCAGCTGCTCGGCTTCATCAACGGCGCAGCCGACCTGCCCACCTCAGTGGTCCTGCCGACCGACCTGGTCGTCCGCGGGTCGGCCTAGGGGTCTGTCCGGCCGGCCCTTAGAGCGGCTGGAGGCTCACAATGTCGATCGGGTGGCCCAGGACCCGGCGGGAGAGCAGCGTGGCACCGGCGATCGCGGCCGGCATCATCAGGATCGCGCCGAGCGGAATCAGGAAGCACAGGAAGACCGCGACGCCGAAACCGAGCGTCATCGGCCGGCTCGCTTTCAGGGCCCGTCGCCGGTCCCGGAGGCGCTGACCCCGCCGCTGGAAGGGCGCCCCGGTCAGCTCGACCGCGAGCAGCCAGCCGCCGACCAGCGCGCCCAGCACCGGCGAGACGATCTGGCCGACCACCGGGATCAGGCCGAGCAGGAAGAGCGGGATGCCGGCCAGGATCGACAGGGTGATCAGCCGGATCGAGTCGACCACGCTGCGGCCCAGCGAACGCCAGAAGCCCACCTCGACCCCGTCGGGCACGCCGCCGTAACGGCTCTCGACCAGCTCCGAGATGCGCTCATAGAACGGGTCGCCGATCGCCAGCGTGACCGCGGTGAAGGCGAGCATGCCGAGCAGCACGGACACGCCGACGATCGCGATGCCGGCCAGCACCTCGAGCAGATCACGGAGGCCGCTGGCCCAGCCGTCGGCGAAGCCGGTCGAGAAGCGGGCCAGATCGGGCAGGAACCGGATGAGGAAGATCAGGGCGAGGACGTAGAGGACGCCCGCGAGCAGCGCCGGAAGCAGGCCCAGGCCGAGCAGGCGGGGGCTGCGCAGCACCAGCTCGAGGCCGCGGCCGAGCAGGCTCGCCCCGGAGAAGAACTGGCGCACGGTGCCGAGCGGCTTGGCCGCGTTCTGGTCCACGACCCGGGAGCTTAGAGCCCTTGCACAACGCCCGCATGTCGCAGTGACGAGCCGGTCGATGATCCTCACCGCTGGGCACCGCGGCGACAGCCCGCAGTTCATCGCGGTCCCCGCGCCGGTGTCGGTCGGGCCCGAACGCGTCCGGTGCTGGTGCTGGCCGACAAGGCTTAGACCAGGCGCGCCAACCGTCGTTGTCTGCGCTCACGCGGGATCAAGGCCGGCATCCCGAGCAAGAGCGACCAGGACGCCACCGCAAGGCCAAGGGCTCCCGCGGCGGACGTCCACCGAAGTTCGACCCGCAGCTCCGCCGGGGCGGGAGGCGGCTTGGAGCCGCCGGGGTTAGAGGCGGCTTGGAGCCGCCGGAACGGGAAGCGACTCAGGGCCGCCGGAACGGGAAGCGACTCAGGGCCGCCGCAGCACGGACGGCTTGGGAACCGGCGGAACGGGAGCTAGTGGCCGGTCCAGTGGAAGCGCCGGTCCGGCCCGCCCGAGTCGGCTGTTGATGGGGATGCGCCGGCCGACGGTGTTGCGCTGGGGTCGCCCGGTTCGGTGGGTGTGGGGACGGGTGGCATGGTCAGAGGCGGCAGCGGGTCTTCCGACGCCTCGGTCGGGGGCGCCGTCGGCCTGTCGGTCGGGGTGCCGGTGACCTGGGCGGACGCGATCGGGCCGACCGGAGTCGAGACGGCCGCCGAGGCCGGGATCGAGGGCGTGACTGATGGGACCGGGGCGACCGGGGCCGACGATGTCGCCGGCGCCGGTTTGAGGTGCCGGGCGGGCGCGTCGCCCATGCCACCGGCACCTCCGGGCGCGCCGACGGCGGCCGAACGGGTGGCCGGGGTCGCCAGCTGCCAGCCGATTGTCACCGCGACCGGCAGCCCAAGCGCCACAAGTCCGAAAAAAATGGATTTGGGGGATAACCGCACGTAAGGGAAACCGGGCGAGGGGCGGCCGAGGTTACGGCCACGGGGACAGAAAGACCTCAGTCGTTGAGGAAGGCCGAGACGCGTTCCCGCAGGTCACGGCGGTTGTGCCAGATGACGGCCGGGTCGTCGTACACAAAAAGCCCGGCCTTGGGCAGCAGCCCGGCCAACCGTTCGGCCCATGCGACCGGGTGCACCGGGTCGCCGAGGCAGCCGAGCACGAGGGCCCGCCCGGTGAATCCGGCCAGCGCCGCCACGTCGAGAACCGCCGGCTCCCGCCAGAGCGTGCCGATCTGCGGCGCCGGCGGATGTTCGCGGATCTGGGCGGCCCGCTGGCGTACATAAGCGTGACCCGCCGGCGTGCCGCGGACATCGGCCGGCAGCTCGGTCTCGATCGCGGCGGCGATCGCCGCCGGGTCGCCCGCCTCGGCGGCGGACAGCAATCTTGCGGTCCGCGACACCGCGGCCTCCGGGCGTACGCCGTCGAGCGGCGCCGGGAGATAGCAGACGATCCGTTCGAACCGGTCGGGTGTCTCGCTCAGCAGGCGGCACAGGGCGCCCGAACCCATGCTGGCCCCGAGCGCCCGGGTCGCCCCGGCCCGGTCGGCGACGGTACGCAGGTCGGCGGCGAGATCACCGAACGTCCACGGCCCGGGCGGCGCCGCCGAGCGGCCGTGCCCGCGGAAGTGGAAGAACACCCGGCGGCCGGTGACCCCGCTGCCGAGCGGCCGGGTGCCCGCGATGTCGCCCGCGAACCCGTGCGCGAACACGGTGACCGGCTCACCCGAGCCGGTCACCAGTTGCTCCAGGCCGTCGACCACTTCGGTGGGCGGCGACCCGAAAAGATCGCTCATGCGGAAACGGTGCTCACCAGGAGCCGCGGCCGTCCGACGCGTCCTTGAGGCCGGGCCGGACGTCGAGCAGATAGATCAGGGCCGCGGCGATGCCGATCAGGCCGAACAGGCCGACCGCGCTTCGGCTGATGAGCAGCGTGAAGATCAGGCAGATGCCGAGGACTGCCGCCCACGCGCCCTTGGGCAGGGTGCCGATGGCCTGGAACGCGTCACCGCGCTGAGTCAGGCAGTGCACCAGAGCCACCGCCTGCACGATCAACGAGACCAGCAGAAGCACCAGGTTGATGTAGTTGTAGACATCCACGTAGAAGATCGGCGCGGAGAAGGCCATGAGAGGAAGTCTATGCTGC
This sequence comes from Actinoplanes sp. NPDC051411, assembly GCF_040682075.1. Classification (NCBI taxonomy): domain Bacteria; kingdom Bacillati; phylum Actinomycetota; class Actinomycetes; order Micromonosporales; family Micromonosporaceae; genus Actinoplanes; species Actinoplanes sp. NPDC051411. The sequence continues at coordinate 19,897 of NZ_JBFBAD010000164.1, forward strand.
GGGGGGCGGGCGGGGGCCTGGGGGGGTGGGGGGGTGGGGGGTGGGGTGTTGGGGGGTGGGGTTGGGGGGGGGGTGGGGCGTTGGTGGGCGGGGGGGGTGGTAAACGGTGGTCGGCCGGGCGCGGAGCGCAGTGGTCGGCAGGCGAGGGGGCGGTGGGCGGCCGGGCGCGGGAAGCCACGGTCGGCAGGCG
>NZ_JBFBAD010000165.1:0-20045 GCF_040682075.1 Actinoplanes sp. NPDC051411
GCCGCCACGGAACGGCTGCTACGTCAGGCGCCGGATCTCGACGCGACCTTCGCCGCCTCCGACATGATGGCCGCCGGTGCCCTGGCCACGCTCGACCGGCGGCTACTTGTTCACCGCACCCCCATCGTGGATGCACAGCCAACGGTGAGGCACGCCCCCGGCAGCCATCTGAACGCATGCCCGGCAGGGCCATATACCGGCTGTCCAGCCGGTGTGACCTCGGCGGCGATCAGGTTCCTGATCAGAAGGGGGGTGCGTCCTCGCCCATCAACGCCAGCACGACGCCGCCCTTTCCACTCTTGAGGCTTTGGACCACGACCTTGCCGGTGCTGCCGTCGGGCAGCTCCAACGTGAAGGTCTTCCCGACCGCGTTCTTAGGGCCATTGCCGGCGCTGTTGGCGGGGCGGAAGTCGCCGGCCCACGGCGCGGCACCACCCTTGCGGGCAGGCTCGGCGAAGAGCGCGGCGGTGCCAGGGGTCCTGGTGCCGTCCGAGGAGATAAGCACTGAGGCGCTGCGATAGGTAGCCATATACGGTAAGGCTATCCCGGACTGCGCTGGTTCGCGGTACGACAACGCGCCGTAACGCGTACAGCCAAGGGCAGCGACCCCGATCCGCTCCCACCGCCGGGGCCGATCGTGCGTCGGCCGCGACCCCAGCTAGACCCCGATCGCCGAAACCTGCAGCGTCAGCGGCCGACAGGCCGCCAGCTCGCCGACGTCTCACCACCGGGTCCGCCCTTGCCGACACCAGGCGCCTCCACAGCTTGTCGGCCCGCACGATCGGCGGCAAATCCGTACACTCCTCAAATCTTCGGTACCACCTCAGGGCTTGGCTGAAACAGCCATCGACCGTACGAAACGTCGGGCACGATGATCAGGTGCCAGGGCTTCTCGACGTGGTGGTGCGACCGCGGGTTCGCGCTCTGCTCGCTGCGCCTTTCGCGGTTCTGGCTTTCGCGTCGTCATTCGGCGCCACAGTGTGGCTGCAGCCTCTGACCTGGCGAATCCGGCCTTTCGGGGCCGGCCTCACGATGTTCTTGTTGTTGATCGCCGCGAGCGCAGCCATTCCGGCCGGGATGTACACCCTGTTCACCGACGCCTTCCGCCGTCGCCCAGTCGCCTGGGACAGCAACCCCGCCGGGCACCGGTTCAGCGCGCGGACGTCCCCGCGACACAGGGCATGGATGATCGTCTCGGCAGCGCTCGTCGCCCGGATCATCCCTGTCGAACGGGTACCCAACCAAGACCGGGCACGGATCGCGCAGCTCGGCGCGTCGACGACAGTCTTTATCACCATCGCCGTGGTACTCCTGTCATACCTCCTGCTCTGGTCCATGACGAACAGGCCGAGCATCACTCTGACTCCGGACGGCCTGATCCTGCACCGTCAACTCCGGAAGGTCATCAGCTGGGATGAGCTGAAGCCCGGCAGCCCGCCGCGGCCACACAAGCGCAACCCGGCCACGATCGATCTGCACCTGACCGCACCGGACCGGCCAAACAAGCGGATGTCACTGCCGGCCGGCGGATTGCACATCGATACAGCGTTCCTGGCGTACACGATCCGCTGGTACGTCGTCCACCCGGACGATCGTTCCCGGATCGGAGACGCGCTGGAGTTGGAAAAACTTCAGCGCAGATTCGACGCTGCGGCGATACGAACACCGTCGCATTTCACCGACGTCGACGCAACGGCGGTCCTGCGGGCAGCGGAGCTCGGCGGGCTGGAAGGGGTTGTGGCGAAGCGGCGCAACGGCGTTTACCGGCCGGGTCGGCGCTCGGCGGATTCATGGACCAAGGTGCCGCTGGTGCGTACCCAAGAGGTTCTTATCCTCGGCTGGAAGGCAGGCGAGGGACGCCGCGCCGGCACGATCGGCTCGCTGCTGCTCGGCCCAGGAGACGTCTCCCCGACAGAAGGCACCTTCAGCCAGCCGTTGGCTCGGCCGGGCCGGTACCGGCCGGCGGTTTTCTTGACGACGAGGCCCTCGACGCCGGCGACTGTCAGATCCACGAACCACGTCTTGGCGAGTTCGCGGTCGCGGGTCTGGTGGCAGATCGGCAGTTGCAGTCCGGCGCTGGCGAACAGTTGCTCGAGGCGGCGACGTCGTTCGGGGAGCGGCTCGTGCAGAAGTTCGCGGCCGTCGGCGTCGCGGAGCAGGTCGAAGGCGACGAAGTGGGCCCGGTGCTGGCTGGCTTCCTGAATGATGCGACGGCCGGCGGTGTAGCAGTGTGAACGAGGTCCGCCCAGCGTCTGGGTCGAAGATGAGTGCCTCGCCGTCGACGATCACGCAGGAGGCAGGTGCGCGGCGAGCGCTGCGGCGAGATCGGGGAACCGGCTTGTTCAAACCCTTCAGCTCGGCCAGGGCGAGTTCATGACCCGCTCGATGGTGGTGGTGCGGTGGAAGCCGGGGAGAAAATGTTCGACCACGTCGACGTTTACGGTGCCGATGGTGGTCTCGGGCCGGTCCTTGAACCCGTCGAAGTAACTCTTCAGGAACTCGTTCTTGAAGTCGTCCCGCGGGTGGGCGGCGACGATCTCATCGAGCCGGTCGTGGTCGAGGTCGTTCCAGCCGAAGCCGGCCACGTCGGTCATCACGCCGAAGTAGGTGGCGGCGATCTCCGGACCCATTCGGCCGGGGATGCCGGGCGTGGTGTGCAGCGCGATCGCCGTCCAGACGGTGTCGGCGGCGGCCGCCGGGAAGCCCCGTTCGCGGAGGAAGGCCCGGGAATGGTCGGCCCCGTCGAGCTCGAAGCGCTGTTCGACGGAGGGGGAGAACGGAGTCTGCAAGCCGGTGTCGTGGAACATCGCGGCCAGGTAGAGCAGTTCCGGGTCCGGTGAAAGGCCCAGCCGCTCGGCGTGCAGCAGGCTGAACAGGAAAACCCGCCGGGAGTGGTGGTAGATGAGAGGGCCGGTCGTGTCCTGAAGCAGCCTAGTCGCCTCGGCGACCGCCGGTGTCGACGGAATCCGCAGTCCCGCGATGAGCTCTGGCATAACCTCCATGCTGCGCCTCCGAGCGACCGGGCGCCGCCCTCGTCCGGCCACGAACCCCTTAAATCCGGACCGTGCTCCTTCACCCGCTCACCCTTTCGGCCGGCGATTCTGACGGCTTCACACGGGCCCCACCATGACGGCGCGAGTTGGCCTCATCGAGGGTCGGGCAACCCGCTGCGTGATGGTTTGAGCTGCCCCACCCGGACGGCGTCTACCGCGGTCACGAAGCGTTACTGCGGCGGAGGGCATGGAGGCGCGGGCGCGGCCAGGCGGTTACTCCCGGAACTGTGCCAGTTACTTAAGGTCATCGGGGCAGACCTGGTGCTCGGAGCACTGTAGCTCACATGAACAGACCCGCAGGTATCGCTACCGCCCTAGCGGTAGCCGCCATGGCCGCGCTCGCGCCCGCCACGGCCGCCGCAGCCCACACCTCAACCGGCGCATGCACGCCGACACAACCCGGCACCGGCTTCTACGCAGCCGGCCGCGTCGCCTCAGCCCCGGTGGCCGTGCCCAAGTCGGCGTGCACCACCATCGCGGTCTCCCACATCCGCGACATCCACCACCCGGGCGACAACTGCCAGACGTTCCTTGTGGCCTACCTGCTTCCCGGCGGCGGAGACCCCACCTACAGCGAGCCGGTGCAAGCTTGCTCCACGTCCCCGAGCCAACGCACGGCGCTGGCCACCAACGTGCCCGACGGCACGGTGTTCCGCGTGTTATACCAAGTCGACTACATCGAGCCGGAGATCCAGACCGTTCGCTTCACCGTATGGCGCTGACCGCACCAGCCGGCGTTGCGCACTGCGCACCACCCCGAGGCTGGTTCCACTGCTCACCAGATGGAGCGGTCACATCCGCCAGCACCTCCTTTGGCGAATCAGCCAGAACAGCCAGAACAAGGAGTGGTCGGTGCGAGTCAGCTTGCGTTGACGGTGATCCGGCGCGGTTTGGCCGTTTCACTCTTGGGCACGCGGACGCTGAGCACGCCGTCGGCGAGGTCGGCGCTGATCTGCTCGGCATCGATGCCGCCGGGCAGCAGGGTCTGGTAGTGGAACTGGCCGACGCGGCGGGTGCGGTGCCGCAGCCAGCCGACCTTCTCCTTCTCGACGATTTCGCCGGACACGCGCAGCTGGTCGCCGGCGACCTCGACGGTCAGGTCCTTGCGGTCGACGCCGGGCAGGTCGATCTCGACCAGGTAGGCGTCGTCGGTTTCGGTGATGTCGGCCAGCGGGGTCCACCCGTTGCCGGCGAGCGGGCTGCCATTCAGGACCGTCGACAGCAGGTCGTTCATCCGTTGCTGCAATTGAGCGAACTCGCGTAGCGGCTCGACGAGCGCTGGAGCGCCCGCAGCAGAATTCGATCGAAGAACCGGAAGTGTCATCGCTTGCTCCACAGATTTGTCCACAGCGCGCCCGCCACGGTTTTACTCGCGGGGGCTCTGCTCACAGCGGTCGGTCACGGCCCGGCCCCGGGGTGACGGTGGCCGGGCCGCTTCGGAGGGGACCAGGAGAAAGGTCATATGTGGGACAAGGTGTCGGCGACGGTCAGGCCTTGATCTGCTTGCGGCCCGAGTTGCCGGAGCCGATGCTGATCTTGCGCGGCTTGGCCTTCTCGGAGACCGGGATGTGCAGTTCGAGGACGCCGTTGTCGTAGGTGGCCTCGAGCTTGTCGGTGTCGAGGGTGTCGGCCAGGAACAGTTGCCGGCTGAACACGCCCATCGGCCGTTCGGAGAGCACGGTCTCGACGCCGTCCTTGGTCTGGCGCTGACGCTGGGCCTTGACCTGGAGGACGTTGCGCTCGACGGTCAGCTCGATCGAGTCGGGGTCGACGCCGGGCAGGTCGAAGTAGACGTTGAACCAGTCGCCGTCGCGTTCGGCGTCGACGTGCATGACCGCGGGTCGGCTGGCGGTGCCGGTGAGCTGTTCGAAGACGCGGTCGATGTCGCGGAAGGGGTCGGTACGCATCAGCATGGTCATCTCCTCCTCGGTGCTCCTTCACCAAAGGGTCTCGTTGTCCCGGGGATCTCCCGGTGTTGAGTGCCCTTGACTCAACTTGTCTCTACCCATACAACGAACCCATGACACTGTCAAGGCCCGGCTTCCGGGAATCCGCGGCGCCCGTCGGCGACTCCGCCGATGGGGCGGCGGAAGGCTTGTACCCGATCTCCGTCGTCACCGAGATGACCGGTGTGGGAGCGCGTCCGTTGCGCGGCTACGAACGGGCGGGACTGCTGCACCCGGCGGACCGGTGGTGGCATGCGGCTGTACAGCCCGCGTGAGGTCACGCTCGTGCGCCGCACCGCGGCATTGGCCGCCGAAGGCATCAACCTGAATGGGATCGGCCGCATCCTCGCGCTCGAGACGAGGTGGCGTCGCTGCGCGCTGAAGTCGACGGCATGCGAGGCGGTGCCGCCGCCAATTCCCCCGCGCGCGGTGCTGGGACGAGCGCCTGATGTGGTGATTGCCGACTCGCCGACGGCTTCGTCCGAACGGTCGCTGTACTGCGCCGAGCCGGTCGCGCTGATCGCGAGCTGAGAGTGCCTGTCGGACAAGTGTCGGGTGGCTCGCCGGTGGGCGACCGCTAAGGAGTGGCCGAGACCCCGGGCGAAAAGTCAACGCACCCGCGGGAGGCATGCTCACCCGCGGGCGCGGACTCTCGGCAGAAGGGGCCTCAGGCCGAACCGGTCCCGGCCCCGCGCAACCGGAACAGGTGCGCTGAGACATTTTCTAGCACTCCCCGGTTTCCGAGCGCCAGGACCGAATTTGTGACCTGCACAACACCGAAAGAGTTGACACTGCTCGGCTCAAGTTTTATCTGTGGAGGACAAGAGCTTCGGCGATTCCCGCCAGCGCGAAGGAGGTTGATCATGGGACGCGCCGTAGGTATCGACTTGGGCACCACCAACTCCGTCGTGGCCGTCTACGAGGGCGGTCAACCGCAGGTGATCGCGAACGCCGAGGGCGGCCGCACCACCCCGTCGGTGGTCGGTTTCACCGACTCCGGCGAGGTCCTCGTCGGCCTGCTCGGCCGCCGGCAAGCGGTGCTCAACCCCAAGGGCACCATCTCCTCGGCGAAACGGTTCATCGGCCGCCGCCACGATGAGATCAAGAACGAGGCCGGCCAAGTCTCGTACGACGTCACCGCCGGCCCGGAAGGTTCGGTGCGGTTCAACGTCCGGGGCAAGCAGTACGCGCCGGAGGAGATCAGTGCGCAGGTGCTGCGCAAGCTCGTCGACGACGCCGCCAAACACCTCGGGGAGAAGGTCACCGACGCGGTGATCACCGTTCCCGCGTACTTCAACGACGCGCAACGGCAGGCCACCAAGGCCGCCGGCCGCATCGCCGGTCTGAACGTCCTGCGGATCATCAACGAGCCCACCGCCGCCGCGCTGGCCTACGGCCTCGACAAGAAGGGCCACGAGACCGTGCTGGTCTTCGACCTCGGCGGCGGCACCTTCGACGTCAGCATCCTCGACGTCGGCGACGGCGTGGTCGAGGTGCGCTCCACCGCCGGCGACACCCACCTGGGCGGCGACGACTTCGACCGGCGCCTGGTGGATCACCTCGCGCAGGAATTCCAGCGGAACAACGGCATCGACCTGCGCACCGATCCGCAGGCATTGCAGCGGCTCTACGAGGCGGCCGAGAAGGCCAAGACGGAACTGTCGTCGGTGACGCAGACGCAGATCAACCTGCCGTTCATCACCGCCGACGCGTCCGGGCCGAAGCACCTGATCACCACGGTCACCCGGGCCAAGTTCGACCAGCTAACCGCCGACCTGGTGGAGCGGTGCCTCGGCCCGGTGCGCCAAGCCCTGGCCGACGCGAAGATCAGCGAGAACGACCTGGACGAAGTGATCCTGGTCGGCGGCTCCACCCGGATCCCGGCGGTGCAGGCCCTGGTGAAGCGGCTGACCGGCGGCAAAGAGCCCAACATGTCGGTCAACCCCGACGAGGTCGTCGCGCTCGGTGCCACGGTGCAGGCCGCCGTGCTGCAGGGCGACGTCAAGGACGTCCTGCTGCTCGACGTCACCCCGCTGTCGCTCGGCGTCGAGACGCTCGGCGGGCTGATGACTCGACTGATCGAACGCAACACCACCATCCCGACCCGGCGCAGCGAGACCTTCACCACCGCCGAGGACAACCAGCCCGCCGTCGACGTCGTCGTGCTGCAGGGCGAACGGGAGAAGGCGGCCGACAACCGGGTCCTGGGCCGGCTGCGGCTGGAGAACATCCCGCCCGCGCCCCGCGGGGTGCCGCAGATCGAGGTCACCTTCGACATCGACGCCAACGGCATCCTCAACGTCTCCGCCAAGGACTCCGCGACCGGCACGGAGCAGAAGATCACCGTCTCCGGCAGCGGCACCCTGGAGGAGTCTGAGGTGCAGCGGATGATCGCCGACGCCGAGCAGCACCGGGCCGAGGACGCCCGGCTGCGCGAGGCCGTCGACGCCCGTAACACGCTCGACTCCGTCGCTTACCAGCTCGAACGCCGTCTGGCCGAACTCGGTGACCAGGTCGCCACGCATGACAAGGCCCGCGCCGAGATGCTCATCGGCGACGCCCGCCAGGCCATCAAGGACGAGGCACCGCTCGATCGGGTGCGATCGCTGACCGCCGACCTGCAGCAGATGCTGCACGGCCTGGCCACCACGGCGGCGCCCGGCGGCGGTGACGGCGCGACCGGCGCCCCGGCCGGCGCTCAGGGCGGCGACGACGTGATCGACGCGGACTACTCCCCGGCCGGATGAGCCTCGGGCGCACGGTGAGTCGACCAATCGGAGGTGACCTGATATGACCAGCGCCAAGCACCATGCCCACCCGCACGACGCGGACGCTGCCGGGGCCCTGGGGCAGAACGGGGTGCAGGCCGACGCGGACACCGCGCCGGCCGGCGCCCCGGCCGATCCCTGCGCGAAGGACGCCGGTCCCACGGTGACCCAGGTGGAGGACCGGTGGCGGCGCGCAGTGGCCGAGCTGGACAACCTGCGTAAGCGGTTCGAGCGGCAACTAGCCGAACAGGCCCGTGCGGAACGGGTCCGCACAGCGGCCGCGTTCCTGCCGGTGCTGGACAACCTGGAACTGGCGCTGCGGCACGCCGACGCGGACCCGGCCGCGATCGTCACCGGGGTCCGCGCCGTGCACAGCCAGGCGATCGACGCGCTCAACGGCCTTGGATTTCAGCGAATCGACACCGCCGGAGTCCGATTCGACCCGGCCCGGCACGAAGCAGCCGGATCTGTTCCAGCCGCCGACGGCGTGCCGGCGGGCACCGTGGCCGACGTGCATCGGGCCGGCTACGCCGCCGCCGACGGGACGCTGGTGCGCCCGGCGATCGTGACCGTTGCGCAGGCACCCGAGCTCCAGCAGCCGCCCGCCGCGGGTGAGCGGCACGAACGGACAGAGCAGCACAGCTAGGAAGGGGGTGAAGCGGTGGCTACCACAACAACCGACTACTACCAGGTCTTGGGTGTACAGCGGTCAGCCGGGCAGGACGACATTCAGCGGGCCTACCGCAAGCTGGCCCGCCGTTTCCACCCGGACATCAACAAAGAGCCCGGTGCGGAGGACCGCTTCAAGGACATCAACGAGGCCTACGAAGTGCTGTCGGACCCGAAGAAACGGGCCCGCTACGACTGGTACGGCGCACAGTGGCGGCAGGTTCCCGAGGACTACGACGGACCTGTCCCCGGCACCGGCGGCTTCGGCGGTTCCGGTGGCCGGCGGGTGTACGTCAACACCGGCGGCCCCGCGGGCTTCGGCGGGGCCGGGTTCGGCGAGAACGGGTTCGGCGGGGTCGACATCGAGGACCTGCTCGGTGGCCTGTTCGGCGGCCGGGCCGCCGGCCCCAGCGGTTTCGGCCGTGGCAGCCGGGTGTCGGCGCCGGGCGCGGACAGCGAGGCCGAGTTCGAGCTGAGCGTGGAGGACGCGTACGCCGGCGGCCGGCGGCGGATCACTCTGCAGACCGCGTCGGGTCCCCGCAGCTTCGACGTGACCATTCCGGCCGGTGTGGTCGACGGGCAGCGGATCCGGCTCGGCGGCCAGGGCGCGGCCGGGCTTGGGGGCGGTCCGCGCGGCGACCTGTACCTGATCGTGCGGCTCACCCCTGATCCCCGTTACCGCGTCGACGGCCGTGACATCAACGTCGACCTGCCGGTCGCGCCGTGGGAGGCGGCACTGGGCGCGAGCGTGCCGGTCGACACGCCGGGCGGCCGGGTACAGGTGCAGGTGCCGTCCGGGTCGTCGTCCGGGCGGCGGTTGCGGCTGCGGGGCCGCGGCATGCCCAACCCGAACGGGCCTGCGGGTGACCTGTACGCCGAAGTCAAAATCGTGGTACCGGCCGCGCCCACCGCGGAAGAGCGGGAGCTGTGGCAGCGCCTCGCGCAAACCACCACCTTCGACCCGCGAGGTGCTCGCGCCGGGGCGGAAAGGGGCCGGCCATGACCCGCTACCTCCCGGCGCGGCAGACACCCGCGCCTGCGTTGACGGTGGCGCAGTTCGCCGCCGCGACCGGCCTGGATGCGCACGAGGTCGCCCGGCTGGTCGCGCTCGGGCTGCTCGACACCGTCTGCGGCCCGGCCGGGATGCTGCTGCCCGCCACACAGCTGAAACGGGCCGGGCGTATCACCCGGCTGCGGGCCGGGCTGGGCCTGAACTACACCGCGGTCGGGGTGGTGCTGGACCTGCTCGACCGCGTCGAGGGATTGGAAGCGGCACTGCGGGCTGCACCGCGGGCTCGCATGAACGGATATCGGAGGTGATCAGCTGATGGACGCCAACCGTTTGACCCAGAAATCGCAGGAAGCACTACACGACGCGCAGACCAAGGCGCTGCGGTTCGGGCACGTCGAGGTCGACGGCGAGCACCTGCTGCTCGCCCTGCTCGATCAACCCGATGGGCTGGCGCCCCGTCTGGTGGCGCAGGCCGGTGCCGACCCGGACGCCGTCCGCGCCACGGTGGAGGCTGAACTGGGCCGCCGCCCGCGGGTCTCCGGGCCGGGCACGCAGCCCGGCCAGGTGTTCGTCACCCAGCGCCTGTCGCGGCTGCTGGACACCGCCGACCGGGAGGCCAAGCGGCTGAAGGACGAGTACGTCTCGATCGAGCACCTGCTGCTCGCGCTGGCCGAGGAGGGGTCCGGCTCCGCCGCGGGGAGGGCGTTGACCGGCCACGGCCTGACCCGGGACCGGCTGCTGTCGGCGTTGACGGGAATCCGCGGCAACCAGCGGGTCACCTCCGCCAACCCGGAGGTCGCCTACGAAGCCCTGGACAAGTATGGCCGGGACCTGGTCGCCGACGCCCGGGCCGGCAAGCTCGACCCGGTCATAGGCCGTGACACCGAGATCCGCCGGGTCGTGCAGATCCTGTCCCGCAAAACCAAGAACAACCCGGTCCTGATTGGTGACCCCGGCGTCGGCAAGACCGCCATCGTGGAAGGACTGGCGCAGCGCATCGCCCACGGCGACGTCCCCGAAGGGCTGCGGGACAAGACCGTGTTCGCCCTCGACATGGGTTCCCTGGTAGCCGGCGCGAAGTACCGCGGCGAGTTCGAGGAACGCCTCAAGGCCGTCCTCAGCGAGGTGAAGGCGGCCGAAGGACGGATCCTGCTGTTCGTCGACGAACTGCACACCGTCGTCGGCGCCGGCGGCGGCTCCGAAGGCGCCATGGATGCCGGGAACATGCTCAAGCCGATGCTGGCCCGCGGCGAGCTGCACATGGTCGGCGCCACCACCCTCGACGAGTACCGCAAGCACGTCGAGAAGGATGCCGCCCTGGAGCGCCGCTTCCAGCCCGTCGTGGTTGACGAGCCGAGCGTCGAAGATGCGATCAGCATCCTGCGCGGTTTGCGGGAACGCCTGGAGGTGTTCCACGGCGTACGCATCCAGGACGCCGCCCTGGTCGCCGCGGTGACCCTGTCGCACCGCTACATCTCCGACCGGTTCCTGCCGGACAAGGCCATCGACCTGGTCGACGAGGCCTGCGCCATGCTGCGCACCGAGATCGACTCCCAGCCCGCCGAACTCGACCAGGCTGAGCGCCGGCTGCGCCGGTTGGAGATCGAGGAGGCGGCTCTGGCCAAAGAGGACGATCCGGCTAGCACGGCGCGGCTCGACCAGCTGCGTAAGGAACTGGCGGATCTGCGGGGCGAGGTCGACGCGATGCGGGCGCAGTGGCAGGCCGAACGGTCGGCGATCCGCAAGGTGCAGGCATTGCGGGAGGAGATCGAACAGGTCCGCCGCGACGCCGACGCGGCCGAACGCGCCTACGACCTGAACAGGGCTGCGGAGCTGCGCCACGGCAAGCTGCCCGACCTCGAGCGCCGCCTGGCCACCGAGGAGGACCGCCTGGCCGGCAAGCAGGGGCAGCGACGGCTGCTGCGCGAGGCCGTCACCGACGACGAGATCGCCGGCATCGTCTCGCGCTGGACCGGCATCCCGGTCTCCCGCCTCGTCGAGGGCGAACGGCGGAAACTGCTGCGCCTGGACGAGATCCTGCACGAACGCGTCGTCGGCCAGGACGAGGCCGTGCAGCTCGTCGCCGACGCGGTGATCCGGGCCCGGTCCGGCGTCAAGGACCCGCGCCGGCCGATCGGCTCGTTCCTGTTCCTCGGGCCGACCGGCGTCGGCAAGACCGAGCTCGCGAAAACCCTCGCGGCCGCGTTGTTCGACAGCGAGGACAACATGATCCGCCTCGACATGAGCGAGTACCAGGAACGGCACACCGTCTCCCGGCTCGTCGGCGCACCGCCCGGCTACGTCGGCTACGACGAGGGCGGCCAGCTCACCGAGGCGGTACGCCGCAAGCCGTACAGCGTGGTGCTGTTCGACGAGGTCGAAAAGGCCCACCCGGACGTGTTCAACACGCTGCTGCAGCTGCTCGACGACGGCCGGCTCACCGACGCCCAGGGCCGCACGGTCGACTTCCGCAACACCGTCGTGGTGATGACCTCCAACATCGGCTCCCAGCACCTGCTGGCCGGTGTCACCCCGGACGGCGAGATCAAGGACGACGCCCGTACGCGGGTGATGAGCGAACTGCGGGCGCATTTCCGGCCTGAGTTCCTCAACCGCGTCGACGACGTCGTGCTGTTCAAACCGCTCACCCTGACCGAGATCGAGAAGGTCGTCGACCTGCTCGTCGCCGACCTGCGCCACCGGCTGGCCGACCGGAACCTAGATCTGCAGCTGACCGAGGCGGCGCGCCGGCACATCGCCGCCGAGGGCTTCGACCCGGTCTACGGTGCCCGGCCGCTGCGCCGCTACCTGCAGCGCGAAGTCGAGACCCGGATCGGCCGGGCCCTGCTGGGCGGCGACGTCACCGACGGCTCCACCGTGATCGTCGACTACAACGACGACGGGCTCACCGTCACCTGGACCGCATCGCACCATCCGGATCAAGCACCCACCGCCGCTCAGGCGGCCTGAGCGCGTCGCCCCGAACCAACCTGGCAACTGCTGGAAAGACCAACATCACGCTGGAGGTGATCATCATGTGGCTGCAGCCGCCACCTCCGGTCACCGACCGGTGGCTGTTGCACATCGCCGCCACCCCGCACGAGGTCGACGACGTCCTCGCGAATCTGTGCATCCACAAGCGCAGCCGTCCGGTCGGCGACCCCGATTACCCGGCCTACCTGGCCGGCCGGGAAACCCCGTACGAACCGCCGGCCTGGATGAGCTTCGCCCAGGCCGAACTCGAACGCCGCGGCCACCGCACGCTGTGGTGCGATCCCGACTGCCCGCACCACCCGTGGCCACCGCGCACCGAACCACCCGCCGCGCCGAGCGACACCCGGCCAGCAGCACGGCGGCACCACTCCGGCACGTCGCTGCGGCGGCTGACCCGGGGCGTGCCACACCACCACACGACCGCGGCCACACCAACGCCAGTCGAAACCGACACCGCCGCAACCACCAGGTGACCATCGCAGGGTCAAAGGATCACACCGTTGAAGGCGCCCGCCGGGTCAGAGGACACGGCGAGCGGGGTAAAACTGCAGCAGACAGCCAGGACGCAGCTCTCCGATCTGTCCTGGACGAGGCAGTCAGTTCATCGGGCGGGATCGCTGATCGCGGCCCGGCTGTCCGTACGGGTAGTCCGCCGGGTGCGGGTCGCTGGCCTCGTCCAGCAACCGCAACTCCTCGCCGGAGAGCGTCATCTCTCCTGCGCCAAGGTTGGCGACGAGCTGCTCGGTCGTGCGTGCCCCGAGGATGAGGGAGGTGACGGCCGGCCGCGACAGCAACCACGCCAGGGCGATCGTGGCGCTGGTGGTCTCCCGGTCGGCCGCGATGGCGGCGAGCTGGTCGATCACCGCCCAGGTACGGTCCAGATCGACTCTGCGGTGGTATGCCTCGACACCGTCGGCGGCGGCGTTGTCTCCCAGCCGGGTGGCTCCGGCCGGATTCGCGTTCCGGGTGTACTTGCCGGTCAGCCAGCCGCCGCCCAGCGGCGACCATGGCAGTACGGCGAGACCGGCGGCTTCGGACGCGGGCAGGATCTCCCACTCGACCTCTCTGGTGAGCAAGTTGTATTGCGGCTGGGCCGATACCAGTGGCAGTCGTCCGCGCGCATAGGCGGCCGCTGTCGCGGTCTGCCAGCCGGTGAAGTTCGAGACACCCGCGTACGAGATCTTGCCCAGCCGCACCGCGTCGGCGAGAAAGTCCAGGCTTTCCTCGATCGGTGTCAGCGGATCCCAGGCGTGCAGTTGGTACAGGTCGATGTGATCGACGCCGAGCCGGGTCAGCGACGCGTCGAGCGCCCTTCGCAGGTGCCGGCGGGAGAGCCCGGCGTCGCGCGCGGTCACGCCGACCGGGAAGCGAGCCTTGCCGGCCAGGAAGACCTGCGACCGGGCGGGTTCGTCGAGGCTCTGCAGCCAGGCGCCGACGATCTCTTCGGACGTGCCGTCGGTATAGATGTCGGCGGTGTCGATGAGAGTGCCGCCAGCGTCCAGGAAGGTGCTCAGCTGCTGGTGGGCCTCGTCCTTGTCGGTCGCGGAACCGAAGGTCATGGTGCCGAGGGCGAACCGCGATACGACTGCGCCGGACGAGCCGAGTTTGGTGTATTGCACTGAGTGGTCTCCTGCTGTCGTGGTCGGTGCGTGCCTAGAGCTGCCGGGGCCTGTAGGCCGCGACGAGCTGGTCCATCGCGTGGTCGATGGCGGGGTCGCAGCGACGCCGGACGGCGGCGGCGTCGTGCCAGGCGACTATCTCCCGGGCCCCTTCCTCGAACCGGGTGGTGGCGGAGAAGGCCGGCACAAGACGCTTGATCTTCGTGTTGTCGAAGATCATCGAGTGTGATTTGTCGCCGAGCAGCGCGGCGCCCCATTCCGGGTGCACGGTGGCGACGGCGTCCGACGGCACGTGTACGAGGTCCGGATCGGCATCCGCCGCTGCGGCCATCGCCCGGTAGATCGAGTTCCAGGTGATCGCTTCGTCCGTCGTGATGTGGTAGATCTCGCCGATCGCCTGCGCGACGCCCAGCAGCCCGGCGAGCCCGACGGCGAAATCACGGCTGTGCGTGATCGTCCACAGTGAAGTGCCGTCACCGGGTACGACCACGCCCTTGCCGTCACGCATTCGCTGCACAGCGGTCCAGCCGCCGTCGAACGGCACCATCGTCTCGTCGTACGTGTGCGACGGCCGGACAATGGTCCAGGAGACACCCCGCCTCGCGGCCTCGGCCGTCAGCCGGGACTCTGCCGCGATCTTCTCCCGCGAGTACACCCAGAAGGGGTTGCTGAGCGGCGTCGTCTCGCGGATGGGCAGCCTCTCCGGCGGTGTCTGGTAGGCCGATGCCGAGCTGATGAAGACGAATTGGCCGGTCCGGGCACCGAAAAGGTCGAGATCACGGTCGATGTCGGCGGCCCCGAAGGCGACCCAGTCGACTACCGCGTCGAACTCCCGGCCGCCCAGGGCCGCCTGGACCGCCGCCCGATCGTTGATGTCCGCCGTAAGCACCTCCACGCCTTCGGGCAGCGGACGGCCGGATCGGCCCCGGTTGAGCACGCAGACCCGCATTCCTTGGCCCGTTGCCTGGCGTGCGCAGGCGGCGCTGATGATGCCGGTGCCACCGACGAACAGCACGCTGGTCGGACTGGTCATCCCTTCACACCGCCCGCGGTGAGACCGCTGACGATGCGGCGCTGGAAGATGAGCACGATGATGATCAGCGGGATCGTGACGATCACCCCGGCCGCCATCTGCGTGCCGTAGGGCTGGTCGAACTGCGAGATGCCGGTGAACTGCGCGACGGCGACAGTGACCGGCTGCGATCGTGACGTCTGCGACATGGAGTTCGCGATCATGAACTCGTTCCAGGCCGCGATGAAGATGAGGATCGCGGTGGTGAAGACGCCGGGCACGGCCAGCGGCAGGATGATCTTCATGAAGGCCTGGCGCCGCGTGCACCCGTCGATTTGGGCGGCCTCCTCGAGCTCCCATGGCATGGCCCGGAAGAAGCTGGTCAGCACCCAGATGCCCAGGGGCAGGGAGAAGCTGATGTCGGGGATCACCATGGCCCGGTAGGTGTCGATCCAGCCGAGGTCGGCGAACAGCCCGAACAGCGGCGTCAGGATGGCCACGCCGGGAAACATCGAGGTGGCCAGGAACAGACCGAGCACGACGTTCTTGGCCGCGAACCGCAGCCGGGTCAGGGCGTACGCGGCGGAGATGCCGAGCAGCAGCGCCAGGACGGTGACCGAGCCGGCGATCGCCGTACTGTTACGCAGGGCCAGGCCAAAGGTGTTCTGACGGCTGAACACCGCGCGGTAGTTGAGCAACGTGGGGTGCGGCGGCAGGAGCGATGTGTCGAAGATGTGGGCCGGTGAGCGCAGGCTGGAGACGACCATCCAGTAGAAAGGCAGCAAGCAGTAGGCCACGATGGCGGCGGCCGCGACGTACAGCCAGATTTTCCCTGCCCTTCCCTTCCGGCTGCGGTGCGCCGGCGGGTTCGCCTCAGCGATGTCGCCATGCGGCATGGACGTGGCGGCCATCGCGCGGGTCATGCCGGCTCCGTCCGGTCGCCGGCATGCGCGACGGCGTTGACGCCGAGCAGCCGCACGAAGGCATACGCAACGATGAAGATCAGCAGGAACGTCAAGGTCGACAGAGCGCCGCCGTACCCAGGTTTGAGCTGGCTCAGCGTTGCCCGCACCACGAGTATCGACACGGTCGTGGTGCCGTTCGCCCCGTTGGTGAAGATCTGCGGCAGGTCATACATCCGCAAGGCGTCGAGCATGCGAAAGAGCACCGCGACGAGAATCGCCGGACGAGCCAGGGGCAGTGTGATCAAGCGGAAGCGTTGCCACGGCCCGGCGCCGTCCACCATCGCGGCCGTGTAGACGTCTTCCGGGATGACCTGCAGGCCGGCGAGGATCAGCAATGCCACGAACGGCGCCGTCTTCCAGGTGTCGGCCACCACGATCGCGATCCGGGACGGCCATTCCGAGCCGGTCCACACCAGATGCGAGCCGGTGACCGCGTTGATGATCCCCGCCGGATCGAAGCTCCACTTCCAGAGCACGGCCGTGACCGCGGTCGGGATCGCCCACGGCACGAGCACGCTGGCCCGGAGTAGCCCACGGCCCCGGAAAGCCCGGTTCATGACCAGCGCCATACCGAGCCCGATGAGCGTCTCCAGCAGCACCGTGACGACGGTGAACAGGGCCGTGACCTCGACCGATGCCCAGAACGTCGAACTGCTCGAACCCCAGAGCGCGGCGGCGTAGTTGTGCAGGCCGACGAACGGCTGATGCACGTCGATCCCGTCGGCGTACAGGGAACGGATCGCCGCCTTGACGATCGGGTAACCGATGATCGCCGCCAGCACCAGCAGCGCCGGGCCGACCAGCCAGAAGGCGGCCTTGCCGTCGGGGCCGCCCGGCAGCCGCGGCCGGCGCAACCCGCGTGCACCGGCGGGTTGCTTCCGATCCGCGAACGTCATTGCTGAATCGCCTGCTTGAGATCCGATGACATCTTCGTGATCGCGGCATCGACCGAGGCCTTGCCTTGCAACGCCGCGTACGCGTTCTGCTGAATGGCCAACGTGACGGCGTTGTAGTTCGGCGTCTTCGGTCGCGGGTTCGCCACGAGCAACGCCTGCTTGAGCGTCGGCAGGTAGGGCGACACCTTCACCAGGTCCGGATCGGTGTACAGGCTGGTCAGCACCGACGCCTGGTTCATGACCGAAACGAGGATCTTCTGACTCGATTCCGACTGCATCCAGGCGACGAAGTCCTCGGCCGTCTTCTTGTGCTTCGAGTACGCCGAGACGCCGAGGTCGATCCCGCCCAGCGAGGACACACCGGGCCCGTTCTGGCCCGGGATGAGCGCCATCTTGAACTTGCCCGCCGTCGCCGCTCCCTTCGCGCTCGCCGCCGTGTAGACGTACGGCCAGTTCGTCAGGAACATCGACTTGCCGCTGAGAAAGGCGTTGGCGCTCTGCTCTTCCTGGTAGGTGATCGCGGCCTTGTTGACGTAACCCTTCTGGAAAAGGTCGACCAGGTGCTGCAGACCGGCCCGGGCCTGGGGTGAGTCGACGGTGACCGTCTTGCCGTCACTGCTGAGGATCGATCCCCCCGCCGAGTTGATCGCCTCGGCCACGTTGACGGTCAGGCCCTCGTACTGGGCGAATTGACCGCCCGCGTAGCACGTCATGTTGTGCGCGGTGGCGATCTTGCAGTCCGCCTCGAGCTCGGCCCAGGTGGTCGGGGGCTTCGCTACCAGGTCCGAGCGGTAGTACAGCAGTTGAGCGTTCGTCATGAACGGCGCGCCGTACATGGTGCCGTTGTAGGTGGCCGTCGCCACCGCCGCCGGCAGTACCCCCGGGCCACCGACTGCATCCTTCGACAGCGGCGCCAGCCAGCCGTGGGCCGCGAACTCCGACGTCCAGACCACGTCATCCCACATCACGTCGTACCGGTCGCTCTTGGCCTGAAGGTCCTGCACGAACGAGTTCCGCTGATCGTCCGGCGACGCGGAGAGCTCGATGAAGGTGACCTTCTCGTCCGGGTGGAGTTTGTTCCAGGCCGCCAGCAGCTGCGGCATCGCACCGGTCAAGTCCTTGCCGGAGGCAAAGGTAATGGGCCCGACGCCGTTGTCGTTGCCCGATCCCCCACCGCTACCGCCGGAACCGCATCCGGCCAAGGCCAGAGCGCTCGCCGCGACAGCGGCGAGACTCGTCCTGATCAACTTTGAACGCTTACCCATGTGGTGCCTCCACGGAGGTCTGACTGGCGAGCCGCTCTTGACGCGCTGTGGTCGCCTGCGTGATCGCAATCTAAGCCGTGTGCAAGCGCTTGCGCAAGACCGACTGTTAATGACTGATCACTTCCGAGTCCCGCTACACCCACAACTGCACTACGAGAAGGGGAGCAGGGTCCAACTGAGGCTGCCAGATTTCAGTCCTCCAACGCTCTGTTCGCGGACCGTTGTGCCTAGCGTTTGCACGGCCGGGTCCTATACTTTCAGTTCGGGTGGGCAGGTGCCCCGGCGCGGGCGGAGGGAAGGACCGGACAGGTTGGCATCCAGCATCGAGGACGTCGCCAGGCTGGCGGGAGTCTCCGTCTCTACCGCGTCGCGCGCGATGAACGGCCACAGCCGCATCTCCGCAGCCACCATCCAGCGTGTCGGCGAAGCCGCCCGGAGCCTCGGGTACGTGGCATCGTCGAGCGCTTACACCCTGGCCACCGGCCGTAACCGCAACATCGGGCTCGTCCTGCCGTACGTGGAACGCTGGTACTTCAACTCGTTGCTCGCCGGAGTCGAGTCGAGGCTCATCACCGCGGGCTACGACCTCACGCTCTACAACTTCAACGGGTCCGCCGAGCACCGGTCGGCCATCTTCAACGACTTCCTGCTCCGCAAGCGGGTGGACGCCCTGATCACCGCCTCGATCAAACTCGAGGCGGACGAGCTGACCCGACTACAACAGGTAGACCGACCCGTCCTGGCCATCGGCGACCCGTTCGAGGGCGCTTACACCCTCGGCATCGACAACTTCGGCGCCGCGAAGCTCGCGACCAGCCACCTGATCTCGCTCGGTCACCGCCGCATCGGCATCATCGGCGGCGACCCGGAAAGCGAGACGGACTTCCGGCATCCCGAAACCCGCCATCGCGGCTACCTCGCCGCCATGAGCGAACACGATCTGCCGACGCCCGACCAATGGTTCTACCCCACCGACTTCACCATCGCCGGTGGGTACGCCGCCGCCAAGAACGCCCTCAGCGATCCGCGGCAGAACCTCACCGCGCTGTTCGCGGCCTCCGACGAGATCGCCATCGGCGCCATCCTCGCCGCCCGCGACCTCGGCATGCGGGTTCCCGACGACGTTTCCATCGTTGGCATCGACGGTCACGACCTGGCCGAGTTCTTCGGGCTCACCACCGTCGCCCAGTCACCCAAGCAGCAGGGCGCGCACGCCGCGGAGATCGTGCTCGGCATGCTGCAAAACGGCGTACGCGACATAGCGAACGAGCAGTGGCGCATCGACCTGATCGTCCGGGCGAGCACCACCAGACACGCCGGCCCGGACTGACCAGCGCGCACGGCTCACCGGCCACCGAATGAAGGCCGGCCCTGATCCTGATGACGCTGGCATTCGCCGTCCTACTGGCCATCGCGCTGAGCGCCACCAACCAGCTCCGGTGCCTGCCCGCACGCTGTGAGTGGTGCTTTCAGTCCGTGACTGAGATCGCCCGCACGTCCAGGTGGAAGTTCAGTTGGCTGGCCGGGACCGGCCGGGAGAAGAGGTAGCCCTGGCCGTGGGTGCAGCCCAGTTCCCCGACCAGGCGAGGCTGCTCGGGTCGAGGTTTTCGGCCGTCAGGGACTCGACGACGTCTTCGATCAGGTTGCCGTGCCAGAACTGGCGGTTGGAGACGTTGACGCTCATCCGCATCGCCGGATGCTGCCAGGCGGCGATCTGGTGGCACGCCGTGCGCAGCACCCAGGTGCCGATCTTGACGCCGAGGTCGCTCTCCTCGGCGATCGGCAGGAAGACCGGCGGCACCAGCAGGCCCCGGGTCGGGTGCCGCCAGCGCAGCAGCGCCTCGAC
>NZ_JBFBAD010000166.1:0-19878 GCF_040682075.1 Actinoplanes sp. NPDC051411
CCGGGCGCGCAGCTGAGGCAGCCGGCGGCCGGGCTCGACCTCCGAGGGCACCTCGCCGGTGCGGACCGCGCCCATGGCCCGGTAGAAGCCCTCGGCGTGCGGGTCGGCGACGATCAGCAACTCGGTGAGCCCGAGCGCGCGGGCGGCCTCGACGGCATGGTTCCAGAGGCTCCGGCCGACGCCCTGGCGAAGATGGTCCGGATCGATCCAGAGGTTGCCGAGCTCGCCGTCGTCGAGCGTGTAGAAACCCTGGATCTGGCCGCCGGCGTCGGCGACCACCGTGCGGCGCGGCTCGACCTCGCCGGGCCGCAGCGTCAGCACCGGCCGGCAGAGTTCGAGGAACTCAGGGTCGTAGCCCCAGTGGGCCTTCGATCGCAGTGCCAGCTCACTGAGGAGCGCCGCCTCGCTGGGCCGCGCCGGTCTGAGGTCCATCGCCCCATCCTTCCCGCTCTTCACCCCGGCCCTCCGGCCCGGGCCCCTCCGGGCGGGCCCGCTCCCGCCCCGGCCGCGCCCGGCCCGGCCGCAGGGGGGGGGGCCCGCGCCCGCCCACCCCCCGCCGGGCCCCGCCCCGCCCCGCCACCCCCCGGCCCGCCACGCTTCGGCCGGGCCGCGGGCGGTGCCGGGTAGGTTGCACGGCATGACCGTGGCTCGTTCGCTGCTGCTGTTCGTGCTGGCCGCGCTGGCCGAGATCGGCGGCTGCTGGCTGATCTGGCAGGGCCGGCGCGAGCACCGCGGCCTGTGGTGGATCGCCGCCGGGGTGATCGCGCTCGGCGCGTACGGCTTCGTCGCCACCCTGCAGCCGGACGCCAGCTTCGGCCGGATCCTGGCCGCCTACGGCGGCATCTTCGTCGCCGGCTCGCTGGCCTGGGCCATGGTGGTCGACCGCTACCGGCCGGACCGCTGGGACGTGATCGGCGCCGCCGTCTGCCTCGTCGGGGTCGCCGTCATCATGTACGCGCCGCGGGGCCGGCCCGGCTGAGGTGACAGCCCGGCTCGGGCGGACATCGACCGGAGCCGGGTCTCGTCGTCCGAGCCGGGAGCGGCGGTGAGCAGCACGATCTTCAGCTCGTCGGCGCCGTCGGTCAGCACGTCGCAGTCGACCTCGACCGGGCCGGCCGCCGGGTGGTGGACGACCTTGTGGTCCTCGCGGTGGGCGGCCACGGCACCGGACGCCCACAGGGCGGCGAAACGGGCGTTGCCCGCGGTCAGCGTGCCGATCAGCGTGGTCAGCCGCGGGTTCCCCGGGAAACGGCCGGTCGCCCGCCGCAGGTCGGAGACGATCGCGGCCTCCTTGGCCTCCTCGGCCCGGGATGTCACCGGCCAGTGCGAGAGGCCCCGGCCGTCGCCGTCGAGCGGGAACGTGTCGCGGGCGAAGTTGCGCCGCTCGGGCGGGGTCGCGGACGGGTCGCCGAGCAGGGCGGCCCAGCCCGGGTTCCACCAGATCATCCGCCAGTCGGCGGCGAACACGGCCGCGGCGGCGTCGCCGACCCGGCTGAGCAGGCGCTCGACGCCGGCCGGGATGCGGTCCGGCAGCGCACCGGCGGCCGGCGGGCTCAGGCCGGCCAGCCGGTAGAGGTGGTCACGCTCCTCGCCGGTCAGCCGCAGCGCACGGGCCAGCGCGGCGACGACCTGCGCCGACGGGGTGGTGAAGCGGCCCTGTTCGAGGCGTACGACGTAGTCGGCCGAGATCCCGGCGAGCCCGGCCAGTTCCTCCCGGCGTAGACCCTTCGCCCGGCGGGCCCGCCCGGCCGGCAGGCCCACGGCCGCCGGGGTGAGCCGGTCACGCCACGCGTGCAGGGTGTCGCCGAGATCGGTCATGCAACGATTCTGACGCGGCCGGCCCCGGCGAAGGTGGTAACAGCCTTCCCTGGAGCGGCCAGGCGACCGGGCCGACAGTTGACCGCATGACGATCACTTTCATCACCGGGGCGAACAAGGGCCTCGGCCGGGAGACCGCCCGGCGGCTCATCGCGCTCGGCCACACCGTGGTCCTGGGGGCGCGGGACCCGCGGGCCGGGGCGGCCGCGGCCGGCGATCTGGGCGGGCGGTTCGTCCGGATCGACGTCACCGACGACGACTCGGTGCGCGGCGCCGCCGCCGACGTCGAGGACCACGAGGGCCACATCGACGTTCTGATCAACAACGCGGGCATCCACGGCCCGCACGGCGACGTGACCGCGGCCGGCATCGCGGAGGTGCTCGACGTCAACGTGGTCGGGGTGGTGCGGGCGGTCGACGCCTTCCTGCCGCTGCTGCGCCGCTCCGCCGACCCGGTCATCGTCAACGTGAGCAGCGCCATGGGCTCGCTCGGCGCCACGCACGACCCGTCCCGGCCCGAGTCGAAGGTGATCGCGCCCGCCTACACGGCGTCGAAGGCGGCGCTCACGATGCTGACGACGCAGCTGGCCCGGGCACTGCCGGACATCCGCGTCAACGCGGCCGATCCGGGCTACACGGCGACCGACCTCAACGGCCACCGCGGCCCGCAGACCGTCACCGAGGGCACCGACGCGATCGTCACGCTGGCCACCGAGGGCCCCGGGCACGGCTCCGGCCGCTTCATCGATCGCGACGGCGGGATCGGCTGGTCCTGACGGGGCCGGCCGGCCGGCGAAGTGCGGCCACCCGGCGTACCGGAGCCGGCGAAAGCGAAAGTCGGCGGCCCGGCCGCCGATAAGGCTGCCACGGGATCCGGCCAGAGACGCCGGGCGGGGAACCGAGGAGTGCGATGCGCGGCAAGCTGGCTGTGCTCGGGGTGGCCGTGGTGGCTACGCTGAGTGGTTGTTCTGCGGTTACCAACAGTGAGACCGCGACCTCGACGACGGCGCCGAAGGCCGCCTCGCCCACCCCGATGAGGGTGATCGCGGTGGCCACGCCGAAGGCGCACACCGGCGCGCCGGGCCTCGGCACGACCGGATCCAACTGGCCGTCGATCGTGAAGTCGCTGGCCGGCTACGGCCAATGGCTGCTGGGCAACCCCGACCCGTCGATGATCGCGAACGTTGCCGCGCCGGGCTGTGGCGTGTCCGATCAGCTCGGGCTGCAGGTCGCCGGCCTGCTGAACAGCAACATCTACGTTCAGACCACCGCTCCGGTCATCACGCAGGTGGTCGGGCCGTCGCCCGCGGCCGGCGGCACCGTGAGCCTGGCCGTCGCCGCCTCCCGGGATGCCGAGCCGGTGCTGAGCCAGAAGAAGGGCACCACCGTCACGACGATCGCGCCCTACGGGCCCACGACACTCACCGTGACGCTCAACCAGGGTAGTGACAAGAAGTGGCGGCTGTGCGAGGTCACGGGGCCGACCGGCGCCGCGGCCCCGCTACTTTGAGGCGGCGGCCACCGCCGGGTCGAACAGCATCGTCAGGTGGTTGGCGTTGAGCCGGGCCGAGGTCATCCGCGGCAGCTGGGACTTCCCGGTCGCCATCGCCCGGTCGGAGAGGAACGGGCCGGCGTTGTCGTCCTTGCCGTTGCTCGCCACCAGCACGTGCACCGGCACGGCGAGGGCGGCCAGCATCGGCAGCGTCGCCTCCCCGGTCAGCGTGTCGACCGCGTCGGCGACCAGCCGGCCCGCGTCGATCCGGGGCCGCAGGTGCCCGGCCGACCCGTCGAGCAGGTAGGCGGCCCACTCGAACATCTGCGGCCGCAGGTCGGCGCGGTTGGCGATCGCCTTGCCGTTGGTCGCGCGGACGAACGACTCCACATCCCGCCACCGCCGGACCAGGTGCCGCGCCTGCAGGCCGAACGCCGCCCGCACCACCGGCCGGCGCAGGAGCAGGCCCGGCTCGGGCGCGACGCCGCCGTCGAGCAGCACCACCTTGCGTACCCGCCCGCCGAGCCCGGCCGCGACCAGCGGACCGAGGAAGGCGCCCATCGAGTGCCCGATGACGGTCACGTCGTCGAGGTCGAGCTCGTCGGCGAGGCGTACGACCGCGGCCGCGTGCCCGGCCAGGCCGGGCCCGACCCGCACATCCACCGAGCCGCCGCGCCCCGGCAGATCGGGGGCGACGATCCGGGTGCCGGGCCGCGCCTCGGCGAGGGCCCGCCAGACCTCGGACGTGCTCGTCAGCCCGTGCAGGGCGAGCACCGCCGGCCCGGCGCCCGGTGACCACTGCGCGCAGGTCAGCCCGGCGATCTCCTCGCGTTCCATGCCCCGAATCTACGTCCCCGGCCGCCCCGGTGTGTGTGGCCGGCACATGTGCGCGGAACCGGGATTGCGCATAGGTTCGCCTTCATGACGACGGCACGGGTGGTCGACCTGGATCTGTCCGGTCGCTCGGCGATGGTGACCGGCGGTGGCAGCGGCATCGGGCGGGCCTGCGCGCTCCGCCTGGCCGCGGCGGGCGCCCGGGTCACGGTGGTCGACATCGACGCGGAGGCGGCCAAACAGACGGCGAGCGAGATCGGCGGACGGGCCATCACGACCGACCTGTCGGATCTCGACCGCATCGCGACGCTGCCGGCCGACGTCGACGTGCTCGTCAACAACGCCGGCCTGCAGGTGGTGGCCCCGATCACCGAGTTCCCGGACGACAAGTTCTCGCTGATCCAGCGGGTGATGACCGAGGCGCCCTACCGCCTGGTCAAACTGGTGCTCCCCCACATGTACGACCGGCACTGGGGCCGCGTCGTCAACATCTCGTCGGTGCACGGCCTGCTCGCCTCGCCCTACAAGGCGGCCTATGTGACCGCCAAACACGCCCTCGAGGGCCTCAGCAAGGTGACCGCGATCGAGGGCGCCCCGCACGGCGTCACCTCCAACTGCGTCAACCCGGCCTTCGTGCGCACGCCGCTGGTCGACAAGCAGATCGCCGACCAGGCCGCGCTCAACAACATCCCGGAGGCCGAGGTCGTCGAGCGGATCCTGCTCGACCGGGCCGCGATCAAGCAGCTGATCGAACCGTCGGATGTGGCCGAGCTGATGGCCTACCTCTGCACCCCGGCCGCCGACATGATCACCGGCTCGTCGGTCACCATCGACGGCGGCTGGACCGCGCACTGATGCTCTCCGAATACCTCGACCTGCTCGCCCGGGAGGCCGCCCCGGTCGAGTTCGAGCGCCCGGTTCTCGCCGCCCGGGCCGCCGGCGCGCCGTCGTCGGAGCTCAAGGAACTGGAAGAGCTGAAGATCAAGGCGCTGCGCGTGCGGGCCCTGCTGGAACGGCGCCGCCGCCGCGAGGAGGAGCTGTCCGGCCTCTACGACACCGCGAGCGACCTCGCCGGCCTGCGCGACCTCGACGCGGTGCTGCGGGCCATCGTCCACCGGGCCCGCACGCTGCTCGGCGCCGACGTCACCTATCTCACGCTCAACGACGCCGAGCGCGGCGACACCTTCATGCGGATCACCGACGGGTCGGTGGCGGCGAGCTTCCAGAGCCTGCGGCTCCCGGCCGGTGCCGGGCTGGGCGGTCTGGTCGCCGTCACGGGTACGCCGTACTCGACCGCGAACTACGGCCAGGACCCGCGATTCGCGCACACCAGCGAGATCGACCACGGCGTGCACGACGAAGGGCTGGTGGCGATCCTCGGCGTACCGCTGCGGCTCGGCTCGGCGGTCATCGGGGTGCTGTTCGCGGCCAACCGCACCGAACGCCCGTTCGCCCGCGAGGAGGTGGCGCTGCTCGGCTCGCTGGCCGCGCACGCCGCGATCGCGATCGACACCGCGCGGCTGCTCGCCGACACCCAGGAGGCGCTCGCCTCGCTCTCGGCGGCCCACCGCACCATCCAGGAGCACAGCGCGTCGGTCGAGCGGGCGGCGGCCGCCCACGACCGGATGACCGCGCTGGTGCTGCGCGGCGGCGGCGTCGAGGACCTGGCCGCCGACCTGGTCGAGGTGCTCGCCGGGGCGGTGCTGGTGCTCGACGCGTCCGGGCGTTCGCTGGCCACCGCCAAAACCGTCGGAGATCCGCCGGCCGGCGACGAGGTCTCGGTGGGCGAGGCGGTCGCCGCTTCGCGCGGCGAGGGCCGGAGCGTACGCCGGGGCGACCTGTACGTCGCCGCGGTCGTGGCCGGGGCGGACGACCTGGGGGCGCTGGTGTTCCGGCCCGCCCACGACCTGGCCGGCGCCGACCAGCGGATCCTCGAACGGGCCGCCCAGGTGACGGCCCTGCTGCTGCTGTTCCGCCGGACCGTGGCCGAGGCCGAGGGCCAGGTCCGCGGCGAACTGCTCGACGACCTGATCAGCCGCCCGGTCCGCGACGACGAGGCGCTGCGGACCCGCACCCGGCGGCTCGGCGTCGACCTGGACTCGCCGCACGTGGTCGTGGTCGCCACCTTCGACGCCGACCCGGGGCAACGGCAACGGGCCCTGTCGTGGGCCCGCTCGTTCGCCGGCGGCCGGGGCGGGCTGGCCGCGGCCCGCGGCGAACGGGTCGCCCTGATGCTCACCGGCGCGGACGCCGGCGACGCGGCCCGCCAGGTCGCCCGCGAGCTGGGCCGCGCCCTGAACCGGCCGGCGACCGTGGGCGGGGCCGGGCCGGCGGTGGGGGCCGCGGCGGTGGCCGGCGCCTACCGGGAGGCCGACTCGTGCGCGACCGCGCTGGTCGCCCTGGGCCGGGCCGGCGACGGGGCCGGCGGTGCCGAGCTGGGCTACGTCGGCCTGCTGCTCGGCGACCGGCACGGCGTCGGCGAGTTCGTGAAGGACCGGCTCGGAGCGGTCCTCGACTACGACACCCGGCGCGGGACGGCGCTGGTCAAGACGCTGGAGGCGTACTTCGGCGCGGGCGGCAGCCTGGCCCGGGCGGCCGAGGTGCTCCACGTGCACGTCAACACGGTCACCCAGCGCCTGGACCGGATCGGCCAGCTGCTGGGCGCGGACTGGCACGACCCGGGGCGGGCGCTCGACCTGCAGCTGGCGCTGCGGCTGCACCGGTTACGAGGGCCCGCAGCAGGGCGGTGAGGTCGCCGGGACGTTCCCGCCAGGGGTGGTGGCCGGCGCCCTCGATCAGGTGAAGCCGCGCGCCCGGGATGGCGGCGGCCAGTGCGGCGACGGTGTGGGCGGGCCTCGGGTCCCGCTCCCCGTGGATGAACCAGCACGGCATGTCCAGCCGCCCGGCCCGCGCGCGCTGGCCCTCGGTTGCCCCGGCCCGGCCCGCTGTGGCCTCGGCCACGCCGGGCTCGGCCACGCCGGGCTGGGACGGCCTGAGGTCGGCCAGCAGGGTGGCCTCGGAGTGGCGGCGGGTCTCGGCCATCAGGGCGCGGTTGGCGACCCAGTTGATCGGCTGGTCGGGGCGGGCGGACTCCAGGGCCCACTCCCAGGCGTGGTCGCGGTCGGCGTGGTCGGTGAACCAGCACAGCGCACGGAACTCGGCCTCCTCGGCCTTCGAGCGATCGCGGCGCTCCTCCAGCTCGGCCAGCCGCCGGCGCTGCTGCGGGGTCATGCGGCGGGCCACCTCGGCTTCCGTGGGACCACGCCAGTCGCCGACACCGACCCCGCTGAGGTAGCCCAAGGCGGTCGTGCGGTCGGGGCGGGCCACCGCGTACGCGAAAGCAAGCGTCGCTCCGAAAGAGTGACCGACGACCGACCAGGCCTCGTGACCCCAGTGCCGGCGGAGCGACTCGATGTCGGCCAGGTAGCGGGCGAAGGTGAAGTCGGCCGCCGGGTCGCCGCTCGCCCCCGAGCCGCCGCAGCCGCGCTGGTCGAAGCGGTGGACGACGGTCAGCGGTTCGAGCATGCGGGCGACCGGTTCGAGGTAGTCCCACAGGCCGGGGCCGCCGTGCAGCAGGATCACCGGCGGCCGGCCGGACGGGGTGCCGGTCGTCCACGTCCGCAGGCGTACGCCGTCGTCGGCCTCCACCATCCGCATCCGGCCGATTCTATGTACGCCGGCGACATGCCCCGGCGGCCGCCGATGTGGCCGGACCCGGTCGCCACGCCCGGAGACGGCTTCTAGGCTGCGGGCATGGAGGAGATCGACGTACCGGTGGCGGGCGGCGACCTGCGGGTCGTGTCGTGGGGCTCCGGGCCGACCGTGCTGGCGGCCCACGGCGTGACGGCCAACGCGCTGTCCTGGGCCCGGGTGGCGTCGGCGCTCGGCGGACGCGTACGTCTGGTCGCCCCCGACCTGCGGGGGCGGGCCCGCAGCGCCGGATTGCCCGGACCTTATGGGATGGCCGCCCACGCGGCCGACCTGATGGCCGTCGCCGACCACCTCGGTCTCTCCCAGGTCGCCCTGGCCGGGCACTCGATGGGCGCGTTCGTGGTGACCGAGACGGCGGCCCGCTATCCGTCGCGGGTGTCGTCGGTGCTGCTGGTCGACGGCGGGCTTCCGCTGCCGGTGCCGGCCGGGATCGCGGTCGACGACGCCCTGCACGCCATCATCGGGCCGGCGATGGCCCGGCTGTCGATGACGTTCGACTCGCTCGACGCCTACTACGACTACTTCCGCGGGAACCCGGCCCTGGGGCGGTACTGGGGTCCGGAGATCGCCGAGTACATCGCCCGCGACTTCACCGGATCGGGTTCGTCGTGCCGGCTGGAGGCCGTCCGCGCCGACACCCGCGACATGCTGGAGGCGGCCGCGCCGGCCGACGGGTTCCCGCTGCTGTGGGCGCCGCGCGGCCTGCAAGACGAGGACCACGGCATGTACGCGGCCGCCGACGTGGCCGGCCGCGACGCCGAGCTGGTGCCGGACGTCAACCACTACACCCTGCTGCTGGGCGCGGGGGCCGACCGGGTGGCCGCCCGTCTAGGTGATCTCGTGCGGTAGCAGGAAACGCCAGGTGGCGGCCACGAACCGGTTCTTCCCCACGCGGTACATGGGCCAGACCTTCTCGGTGGCCCGGGGCAGGCCGTGCGGCCCGTGGGGCAACCGGATCTCCTGGTAGAGCTGCCTGCCGGGTGTGGGGAGCCCCTTGGGCCAGTCGCGGTAGTGATCAGGCACGTAGTCGATCGCCACCACCCCGAGCAGAACCCCTTCGGGCCGCCACGGTCCACCGGTGTTGACCACATGCCGGTGCACCGCTTCCACCTGCTGGTAGAGCTCGCGCAACCGGGCCGGATAGGCGTGCTGCGGATCCCCGCCCTGCCACCCGTCGAGCCGGGCGGTGAGGAAGTCGCCGGCCGGGGCCCGCACCCGCACCTGGTCGTACGGCCCGTCGGCCGGCGGCGGCTTGTCCGGATCCCGGACCAGGTCGGCCGGCGTGGTCAGCACCGCCAGCGCCTGCTCGTGCAGCGTCGTGACCCAGACCGGCGGCAGCACCAGCCGGGTGGCCGCGTCCGCGTACGCCGTGCCGTCGCCGTAAACCGCCAGCCGGGGCGGCCGCATGATGCCCTGGCCCGGGTTGAAGAAGCCGCCGGGCTGCTCCCACTCGAAGAGTGGCCAGTTCGGCAGGCCGGCCTCGCGGACCACGACCGGAGGGGTGTCGGTCGTGGTCCGGCCGGCCGCGCGGGCGCCGGCACCCACACAGACGTACGCGATCCCGCTGAGCGAAAGCCCGGCCATCAGAAACCGTCGACGATCCACGTGGTCGACGCTAGTCCGATAGGTCGGTTATGTCCGCAGAGCGGGTTGCGGACTACCCCAATGGGTGGGCCGCGCGGGACGGCGTCCTCGAGCTCTGCGGACTCAGGGGTTCTGGCAAGTTGGCGCGCATCGCTTGAGCGCGCACGCCGCACGGACCGGCCCACGTCACCGGCGCCGCCCCGGCCAGCCCGCATCGCTGGAGCGCGCACGCCACAAGGGCTGGCCTACGTCACCGGCGCCGCCCCGGCCAGCCCGCATCGCTGGAGCGCGCACGCCGGCGTACCACCCGGTCCGCAGCTAGCGCGCGTACCGCTTGAGGGCGTCTTCCCAGCCCGGCAGCGAGTCCGCCGACCTCTCCCCCGGCCCGACATAGTCCGCCGACGGGCGGATGATCTTCTTGAGCCGCATCTGCTCGAGGATGTGCGCGCTCCACCCGGCCGTCCGCGCGCACGTGAACATCGCCGCGAACATCTCCGCCGGCACCTGCGCGAAGTCGAGAACGATCGCCGCCCAGTATTCGACGTTGGTCTCCAGCACCCGGTCCGGCTTGCGTTCCCGGAGTTCGGTCAGGGCCGCCAGCTCCAGCTCCCGCGCCACCTCGTAGCGCGGCGCCCCGAGCTCGCGCGCCGCGTCGCGCAGGATCCGGGCCCGCGGATCCTCGGCCCGGTAGATCGCGTGCCCGAAGCCCATCAGCCGCTGTCCGCTCTCGAGCACCTGGCGCACGTAGCCCCGCGCGTCGCCCGACCGTTCGACCGCCTCGACCATGCCGAGCGCCCGCGCCGGCGCGCCGCCGTGCAGCGGGCCGGAGAGCGCCGCGACCGCCGCCGACATGCACGCGGCGACGTCCGCGCCGGTGCTGGCGACCACCCGCGCGGTGAAGGTCGACGCGTTCATCCCATGCTCGGCCGCGCAGACCCAGTAACGGTCGATCGCCGCCACCTGCCGCGGGTCGGGATCGCCGCGCCACCGGATCATGAAGCGTTCGGTCACGCTCCGGCCGGCGTCGACGACCCGCTGCGGCACCGCCGGGAGGCGCGAGCCGCGGGCGGCCTGCGCCACGTAGGACAGCATCATCACCGATGTGCGCGCCAGGTCGTTCCGCGCCTGCGGCGGGTCGACGTCGATGAGCGGGCGCAGACCCCAGTGCGGCGCGAGCATCGACACCGCCGCCTGCACGTCGACCCGGATGTCACCCGAGTGCACCGGCACCGGGAAGGGCTCGGCCGCCGGCAGCCCGCGCGTGAAGTCCCCGTCGGCGAGGAGACCCCACACGTCCCCGTAGGAAACCTGCCCGGCCAGCGAGCGGATGTCGACGCCGCGGTAGCGCAGCGACCCCCCGTCCCGATCCGGCTCGGCGATCTCGGTGTCGAACGCGACGACACCAGCAAGTCCTGGCTTGACTGTCAACATGACTTGAATGTGTATGTGGACAACGTTGACGTCAATGTTGATCCAGTCAACATGAGAGCATCTCCACATGACTGCTGAACCGATGCTCACCACCGAAGACGTCGCACGCCGACTGGGCGTCAAACCCTCAACGGTCTACGCGTACGTCTCTCGCGGCCTGCTGAAAAGCAGGCGCAACGCCGAGGGCAAGGGCAGTCTCTTCGCCCGGGCCGACGTCGACACCTTCGTCGCGCACCGCAAGCGGACCACCACACCGGTCGTCCAGACCGGCATCACGCTGATCCAGTTCGGCAGCCTGTTCTATCGCGGCCTCGAGGCGACCAAGCTCGCGTTCACCACCCGGTTCGAGTCGGTCGTGACCCTACTGTGGACCGGTGATCTCGACGACGTCGCCCTCACCCCGGCGCCCGACCTGCTCGCCGTGGCCCGCCCGACCGCCGCCGGCCTCCCCGCCGGCGCCCGCACCACCGACCACCTCCGCGTGATCGTCGCCGCGGCCGCCACCGCCGACCCGCTCCGCTTCGACACCGCCCGCACCGCTGTCGCCACCACCGGCCGGGTCCTGCTCGCCACCATGGTCGAGGCCCTGCCCAGCGCGGTGGTCCCGGTCCCGCCGGCGTCGCTCGCCGAGGCACTGTGGTACCGCCTCTGCCTCACCCAGCCGACCGGGTCCGATCTGCGCCTGCTCAACGCGGCCCTGATCCTGCTCGCCGACCACGACATCGCCGCCTCGACACTGGCCGCCCGGGTCGCCGCGTCGACGCGCGCCAACCCGTACGCCGTGGTCGGCGCCGGCCTGGCCGCCCTCGACGGCCCGCTGCACGGCGCCGCCAGCGGCCTCGCCCACGGCATGCTCGCCGAGGCGGCGAGCCGCAACGACCCGGTCGCCACGATCGCCGACTACCTGCGGGCCGGTGACCCGATCCCCGGCTTCGGCCACCACCTCTACCCCGACGGCGACCCCCGCGCCACGGCACTGATCGCGGAACTCCCCGCCGGCCGGGTCCGCGACGTCACCGTCCGCATCATCGAGACGATGCGGACGCGAAGCGGCGTACACCCGAACATTGACCTGGCCCTCGCGGCCTTCACCCTGCAATACGGCATGCCGGCGCATGCCGGCGAGGCCATCTTCGCCGTCGCCCGGACGGCCGGGTGGATCGCTCACGCTCTCGAGGAGTACGAGGCCCGGCCGCTCCGCTTCCGCTTCTCCGCCCAGTACGCGGGGGACCCGATTACCGCCGGGTAGGGTGCGATCATGCCCTCCCACGAACCCGAGGCCCTTCCGGTCATCGAGGCCCTGCACTCCACCCCGTCCCGCCGCTACCTGTCGACCGAGCCGATCCCGGAGGACGTGATCCGGGCCCTGCTCGACGCCGCCGTGCGCGGCCCGTCCGGCGGCAACACCCAGCTCTGGGCCTGGATCGTCGTCCGCGATCCGGCGATCAAGTCGCAGATCGCCGAGTGGTACCGCGAGGGCTGGAACAACAACTACGGCGCCCGCCGCGCCGCCCTCGAGGCCGAAGGCAAGATCGACGCCGTCTTCCGCGGCAGCGGCCACCTCGCCGAGCACCTCGAAGAGGCCCCGGTCTGGATCTTCCCGGTCCTCCTCGGCCCGGCGAAATCCCAGAACCCGCGCCTCGGCGCCTCGATCTACGGCGCCGCCCAGCAGCTCATGCTGGCCGCCCGCGCCTACGGCATCGGCTCGACGCTGACCACCCTCTACAGCGGCCACGAGGCCGAGGTCCGCGAGCTGCTGGGCCTCCCCGAGAACGCGATCACGATGGCCCTGATCCCACTGGGCTACCCCAGCCGGGGCCGCTGGGCGGAGCCCAAGCGCCGCCCGCTCGACGAGGTCATCTTCTGGGACAGATACACAGCCCCATAAGGACGTACGCGGCCGGGCCGCGCCGGCCCGGCCACCACGTCGACGCTGCTACTGCGTTGACTCGGCTACTGCGTTGACTCGGCTACTGCGTTGACCCGCCCCCATGTTGACCGGAGCCACGTCGACCGGCCGCCACATTGACCCACCACCACGTCGACCGGCCCCACGTTGACCCGCCGCCACGTCGACCGGCCCCACGTTGACCCGCCGCCACGTCGACCCGCCGCCACGTCGACCCGCCGCGATGTTTGATCCGCCGCCGTGTTGACTGGCCGCCACGGAGTCGCGCCGTGTTGACTGGCCGCCACGGAGTCGCGCCATGTTGACTGGCCGCCGCGTTGACTCGCGCCATGTTGACTGGCCGCCGCGTTGACTCGCGCCATGTTGACTGGACATGTGGACCAGAATCAACATGTCAACACGATGAGCCCGCACCATGACCGAGGGCTTCGCCCAGCACTACTGGACGAGCGACGGCGCGTGCCAGTCGGACTCATCCTGCTGGTGGGTCCGCCCGCCTCAGGCAAGTCCAGCTTCGCCCGCGCCTGGGTTGAACACGGCCAACTAGACGCCGCCGGCGTCGTGTCCTGCGACGCCATCCGCGGCGAGCTGTTCGGCGCCCGCGTCGACGTCGGCGACGACCCGGCGGTTTTCAGCGAGATGGACCGGCGGGTCGCGGCACGACTGGCGGCGGACCTTGCCGTGGTCGTCGATGCCACCAACGTCACGCCGTCCGCACGGACCAGGATGATCGCCTGGGCTCGGCAGCACGGCCGCCCGGTGGCGGCTTTGCGGTTCCGGGTGGCCGACGAGGTCCTCGTCCGTCGCAACTCCCGGCGCTCCGGGCACGCCCGCGTGCCGGTCGACGAGGGTCTGCGCTCCGCGACAACCGCGGCCCGGGACGCGACCCGCGGGCAATTGCTCACCGACGGAGTCGACCTCGTCGTCGACGTGCCGGGCGAGTCCGACGGCCACACTCCGGCCTCCGCCGCGGCGACGGTCCTTCTCGGCATGTAGGGCAGGCCGCGCGGCCCGGCGTCGACCACGAGCAAAGACGCGGAACTCCCGCCTCCGAGTTTGGCCAGGGCAGTCCACGGGACGTCGCCCCCGGTCCACCCCGGCGGAACGTCGGACTTCGACGAGCCGGGCGGGCGTCGCCGAACAAGTGACCAGGCTGGTCTTCCGGCGACCAGGAGCGAAAAGCCGGCAAGCCGGTAAACCGTCGGGCCTCACCAAAGCAAGTCAACAAGCTCGTCTTCCTGCGACGGGGAGCGAGAAGCGAGGCCCACCGGTGAACCGCCAGGCCCACCGGACAATTCAGCAAGCCGGTCTTCCGACAACCAGGAGCGAGAGACCGAGCAAGTCGGTGAGCGGCGGGCAGAGCCGAGACGCAGGGCAAACCCGCGCCGGCGGCAGCGAGGATCTCCGTGCTGAACGGCCCGCGTCGGCGAAAGGCCGGCCTGGAACTCGGCGCGCCGCCCGCGCCCAGCCGGCGATCAGCTCGGGCGGCGCGCTGGGAACACATCAGGCGGGCTGGAGGTCTCGGCTCACCGGGGCGTCCCAGTCGATGCGGTAGCGCAGGACCGGCCCCAGGGTCTTCTCCGGGTTCATCATGATCTTCATCAGTGGGCGCATCAGCAGCGGGAGAACGGCCTGGCCCAGCCGTCCGGGGGCCTTGGCGTGGTTGATTTTCGCGGCCTGGGCGGCCACCCGCTCGACCCGGGCGCGGCGCAGCTGTTCGTAGGCGGTGAACGCCTCCGGTATGTCCAGGTCGCGCAGGCAGCGGGCCAGCTGGACGGCGCTTTCGATCGACAAGGAGGCGCCCTGGCCGGAACTGTTGGACGGCGCGTGCACCGCGTCGCCGACCAGCACCATCCGGCCGCGTGACCAGCGGGGCACCGGCGGCATGATGTGGAGCGCGCCGTTGGCCAGCAGGGACGTCGGCGAGGTCCCGCGGATCAGGTCGCCGCCCGGCGTGTCCGAACCGTAGGTCTCCAGCAGCGTCGACAGCCACTGCTCCGGTGGCGTCTGCCGCACCTCGGCGATCGTCAGCGGCGACGGGCTGGGCAGGTTGACGCCCCAGACCGAGCCGCCCGACGGCAGCGCCCAGTACAGGTAGTACGCCTTCCGGCCGAAGGCGAACGTCATCGTGCGCGGGTCGCTGTCGACCCGGGCCGACGAGACGCCCTCGACGGCCAGCATCCCGGTGTACCGCGGCCCGGGGGCCGCGGGGTCGATCAGGTGCCGCACGGTGGAATGCACGCCGTCCGCCCCGATCAGCACGTCCCCGGTCGCCTCGGAACCGTCGGCGAACAGCGCCGTCGTTGCTTGCGGCTCCTCGCGTACGCTCGTGAGCCGTTTCCCGTGTCGGAAGCGCACCCCCGCCGTGACCGCGAGGTCGCGCAGGATCTGGTAGAGGTCGGCGCGACCGATCATCTGCAGTGCGCCCGCCCCGGTGATGCCGGGCATCTGGATGCGTTTGCCGCCCATCGCCATCACCTGGTGCTCGATCGGCTGGGCCGCCGCGACGACGGCGTCCGCCGCTCCGACGAGGTCGAGGGCGGCGAGGCCGTTGGGGGCGAGGGCGATCCGGCCGCCCACGCCGTCGGCGCTGCTGGGATGGCCCTCGTAGATGGTCGCCTCGATGCCGGCCCGGTGCAGCGCGAGGGCCGCCACCGGGCCCGAGATGCCGCCGCCGACGACGACTGCTGAGCGTGCTCGTGTCATTTCTGACTCCTCCTGTGGTGTTGGAAAGAACCACCACGGAGGGACCCGGCTATCCTTTGATCGCCGCCTGCGGGCCGGGTCCGGTCCGTGGGTACCGTCCTGGTGGCCTGTTGCAGCAGGCCACCAGGGCTTACTTTTCGAGGGACTTCTCGGCCAGTTCGACCATGTCGTCGGACGGCCGCCCGGTCTCGTGGAACTGCCGCCACTGCTCGATGCCCGGCAGGGTGCCGTCGGCGAGTTCGCCGATCAGTGACCGCATCCAGGTGGATTCGGCGCGGAGCATCGCGATGTCGTATTCGATCTCGATGAGGAACAGCCGTGGCACCTCGGTCACGTAGGCCGCCAGTTGCTCCTCGGCCGCGGTGATCGCCGCCGACACCTCGGCGACGCGCTGTTGCAGCAGCGTCGTCACCTCGTCGGGGGTCAGCACCGCCATCACCGACAGACCGGCCCGGAAGCGTGGCGTCTCGTGTTCGACCGCCGACAGCAGCTCGCGGGTCCAGTCGACCAGTTCGGCCCGGCCGGCCGGGGTGATGCGGTAGACGGTGCGTTCCGGGCGGCGGCCTTCGCGCCCGCTCGCGGCCTCCTCCAGCAGGCCGTGTCTGGCCAGGTTGCGCACGACGGTGTAGAGCGAACCCCACTTGATCGGCAGGTCCTGGTCCTTGCCCCAGCCGCGCAGGGCGCGGGCCATGTCGTACGGATGGAGGTCGCGCACGACGACGGTCGACAGGACGCCGAGCGCCATCAGGTTGGTCACCGGCCGCTTCTTCGCCACCGCCGCACCCCTCTCGCTTGCTTTACTCGCAACCGAGTATACGTCCGCGAGTAAGAGCAAAGTCAAACATCTTCTAGGCTGGCCGTATGAAGATCGAGGTGGACGACCTGTCCGGGCCGGAGATCCGGGCGCTCCTGCGGGAACACGTCGAGGAGATGTACCTGATCAGCCCGCCCGAGAGCGTCCACGCGCTCGACCTCGACGGCCTGCTCAAGCCCGAGGTCACCTTCTGGTCGGTGCGCGACGGCGGCGGACTGGTCGGGTGCGGCGCGCTCAAGGAGCTGGACTCGTTGACGGGCGAGCTCAAGTCGATGCGTACGGCCCGGGGCGCGACGCGGCGCGGCGTGGCCGCCACCCTCCTGGCCCACATCATCGAGGAGGCGCGGAAGCGCCGTTACGAGCGTCTCTACCTGGAGACCGGCGCCGAGGACTTCTTCGCCCCGGCGCGGGCCCTGTACGCCCGGTTCGGCTTCGAGGCGTGTGAGCCGTTCGCCGGCTACACCGACGATCCCAACAGCGTCTACCTGACCAGGGCCCTGTAACCGGCGGCGAAGTGACTTTCCCCCGGCCGGCCGATTCGCGATGGTTGACGGCGTGACGACGTACATCAAGAGCGTGACCTTCGACTGCGCCGACGCCCTCGCGGTGGCCCGGTTCTGGGCCGCCGCCCTCGGCGGCGAGCTCGACCGGGATTCGACCGCCGAGAAGGCGTACGTGGAGGCGCCCGGCTGGGGCGGGCCGGCGCTGTGGTTCCGGTGGGTGCCCGAGCCGCGCACCGCCAAGCTGCGCATGCACTTCGACCTGCGCGCCCCGGACGGCATCGAGGCCGAGGTCGCCCGCCTGGAGGGCCTGGGCGCGACGGTGTTCGCCCGGCACGAGGGGCTGGTCGTCATGCAGGACCCGGAGGGCCACGAGTTCTGCGTCGAGGACTAACCGGTGAAGCGCCCGGACCGCACCATCGTGCGGTAGGCCGCGAGCGCCTCGGCGTCGGTGTCCGGCCGGAAGTTGTGGTCGGTGCCGTCCTGGGTGTCGGTGTCGAACCAGACCACGGCGCCGAGCGACGGGGTCTTCGCCGCCCAGGCGGACAGCTTCTTGATCCAGCGGGCCTTGGTGTGCACGCCCAGATCAACGGCGGCGGTCTCGCTCAGGATGATCGGCTTGCGGCTCCCGTACGCGCCGGCGACGGCGCTGAACAGCGTCGCCGGTGACTCGTCGTAGAAGTCGTAGCCCGACACCCCGACCCAGTCGACGTAGTCGTCGCCCGGGTAGTAGCGCTGGAACTTGTTCCAGGCCGCGGCGGGCGCCGAGTTCCAGTTCGGGCTCCACACCCAGGCCACGTCGGTGGCGCCGTGCCGGCGGAAGATCCCGTGGATCCGCCGCCACGCCTTCACGTAGGCGCCCGGGTCCTGCCCGTTGTGCGAGCCGTCCCACTCGAACCAGTCGCCGTTCATCTCCCAGCCCCAGCGGAGCAGGATCGGCCGCTTCATCCCGGCCAGCTTGCGGGCGACCGAGGCGATGAGTTCGTCCGACGAGCCGTCGTTGATCCGGCTGTAGGCGGTCCCGTGCCAGGACACCATCAGGACGCTGTGCCGGCTGACGTCGGGTTCGCTGGTGGGGACGTAGCCGTCCCACGGGTAGAACCGGTGCACGATCCGCTGCTCGCGGCCGAGTTGGCGGCGGCGCAGCGCGAGGCTCTCATTCAGCGAGAGGCCGCCCAGCGCCAGGTAGGACCCGAGCATCAGCTTGCCGGGGGTGAACGGCACCGGGCCGCCCCGGCCGTCCGACTTCGGCGGTGACGGCGCCGCCGCCGGGTGGGTCGCGGCGGTCTTCGAGGGCGGCGCGCTCAAGGAGGGCGACGACGTCGGCGACGGCGACGGCGGCGGCGGCGGCGCACTCGGGGAGGGAGCCGGTGGGACGCTCCTCGGGCCGATGGTGTTGAGGCTGCGATGGACGCTCGCGCATCCGGCCGGCAGCGTCAGCGCCGCGAGGGCGAGCACGCTCCGCCGAGCCACCCGACGCTCCACGCCACCCCTCCCGACGACCCGACCAGCAAGAACGCAGCCAAGAGTGCCCGGCGCCGGCCGCATCGGCGTCGGCCGGACGGCCCCACCTCCCGGCCGCCGAGCCCGAACCCGACGCGGCCCACCGAAACCACAGTTCCCGACAAGTCCGACTTGCGGGCCCGGGAAAACCGTCAGCGCGTGCCCTCCCACCAGTCGAGCACCCGCAGCGCCCGCAACGTGTTCCACCGGCTGGGCCGCCCGGCCCCGTCCTCGATCGGGAAGTGCACCCGCCCCGGATGGATCCGGTCGAGCGGCCAGCGCCCGTCCGGCTGCCGCTTCGACCGCACCACCTCGACCGCCGCCGCCATCCGGGGGTCGGGCGGCCCGGCCCGGCGGAAGTAGTCGAGCGCCCGCAGCACGTCGTAGTGCCAGTAGTAGGGGAACGCGAAGTCGAGGTACTCCGGCTTGACGACCTCGCCGGTGCTCAGCCGCCGGAACAGGCCGCGCACGAGCAGATAGTCCTCGCCGCGGCGCCGGGCGTCCCGCGAGGCGGGCGAGCCGCCCGTCGCCTGTTCGAACGCCAGCAGCCCGTCGAGCACGGTGAGCGTCGTGTCGAACGAGGACCGGTCCGACGGTTCGCAGTTCCACCCGCCGTCCGCCTTCTGCGTGGTCAGCACCCGGGCGACGAGCGGGGCGACGTCGACTCCGAAATACGCCCCGGTCTCGATCGTCCGCCCGTTGATGCACTCCTCGACCTCCCCGTCGAAGTACCGCTGGCCGTCGTGCTCCCACCGGCAGCCGGCCGCCACCCGCGCGATCATCCGGGCCGAGACGGCGGAGGACGGGTCGAGGCCGAAGATCTGCAGGGTCTGCAGGGTGTGCATCGTGGCCGTCCACGGCTGCCCCGGTTCATCGCCCCGGTAGGACGCCGGGAAGCAGGCGCCCCCGTCCCACGACCCGTCCGGGCCCTGCAGCGCGAGAAGGCGCGCACCCCAGCCCTCCCGGGCCACCCGGGCGCGGAGCGCGGGATCCGAGTGCACCTGCCAGGCGACCGCGGGGTCGGATTCCAGGAGCCAGGACATCGGCCTACATCCCGGCCAGCATCGCGGCGAGCTCGGCCGGCCTGGTCACCATCGGCCAGTGGCCCGAGTCGATGTCGATGAGGTCGAGGTGTTTCGCCCGGGCCGTCTCCGGCGTGTCCCCGGCCTCGATCCACTCCCGCGCCTGGGCCGGCGTGAACTCCGGGCAGATCGCGGCGACCGGCACGTCGAAGCGCCGCTCGTCGGTCAGCCGCACGATTCCCCGCGCGACCCCCTCGGGCACCGGGATCGCCGCCGCGGCCAGCGACGAGAGCTGGGCCGGCGACAGGTCGTCGGAATCGGGACCCTCGAACGGCTCCCACCCCGGGAACGGCATCTGACCGTCCGCGATCGGGAACAGGTCGGCGTATTTCTGCCCGTCGTCCGGCAGCAGCCCGCCGATCAGCACGACCTTGCCGACGCGGCCGGGGCGCCGGGGGGCGGGGGGCCACGCGGGGGTGCTCGCCGCCCGGTGGCCGACGCCCACCACCCGGTCCGGGGGCGCGGGGACCCCGGCCCCCACCCCCCGCACCGGA
>NZ_JBFBAD010000167.1:0-19737 GCF_040682075.1 Actinoplanes sp. NPDC051411
TCTGTGCTATGCGCCGGCCTTGTAGTCCTGGTCCATCGCGCTGAGGACCTTGGCCGGGGTGGACTGGTTGCTGAAGATCTCCTGCAGGCTGCTGAGCATGGTCTGCTGCACCTTGGCGTTGGGCCAGAGCTGGTCCATGAACGGCACGGTCTTGTTGTCCTTGACGTACGTGGTGAGCTCGGCCAGGCCCGGGTCGACCGGGGTGCCGGCGTTGGGCAGGGTGGGCAGACTGCCCTGGGCCTCGTTGAACGTCTTCATGCCCTCCGGGGACATCAGGAAGGTGATGAACTTCAGCGCCAGTTCCTTGTTCTTGGCCTTGGCGTTGACGCCGTAGCCGGCGCCCGCGGCCGCCGGCATGAGGAACGTGGACGGGTCGTCCGTGGCCGGCAGCACCTTCATGCTGAAGTGCCCGTTGGGGTTCTGCTTCTTCAGCAGCGCGATGACCCAGTTGCCCTGCACCAGCCCGAGCGTCTTACCGGTCGCCGCAAGGGTCTGGCTGGCCTCGTAGCTGGTGCCCAGCGGGTTCTTCTGGAAGCAGCCACTGGTGTTCATCTGCTGGTACTTCGCCATGGCAGTGGTCCAGGCCGAGCCGGCGAAGGTGCCCTGCCCGTTCGCCATCTTGGTCGCGAAGTCCTTGTCCGGGCCGAACACCGTGGTGGCGACCAGCGCGTACAGCACCAGCTGGGTGACCCAGTTGTCCTGGATGCCGAGCGCGAAGGCCGGGGTGCCCTTGGCCGAGGCGGCCTTGCAGAACGACAGCAGGTCGGTCCATGTGGTCGGTGCGGTGAGGCCGGCCTTCTTGAGGGCGTCCTCGTTGTAGACGGCGCCGATGCCGTTGAGGCCGAACAGGGCGTTGTAGGTCTTGCCGTTGTACTGGGCAACCTGCTTGAACGCGTCCGGCAGCTGCGAGGCCCACGGCTGGTCGGACAGGTCGAGCAGGTAGCCGGGCTTGGCCAGCACGTAGGTGGCGCCGGGGTTGCCGTTGCCGGGCCAGACGGTCATCACGTCGGGGCCGGTGCCGGAGGCGAGCTGGGTGCGTTCCTGCTGCTGGATCTGGTCGGCGCCCGCGGTGGTCAGGTTGACCTTCACGCCGGGGTTGGCGGCCTTGAATGCGGCGACGACCTTCTCGATCGAGCCCTGGTCGACCGACGTGATGGTCAGCGTGTTGCTGTCACCGCCGGAGCTGGACGCGGAGTTGGTGCCGCTGCTGCAAGCGGCGGCGGCGAGGGTGACCGCGGTCAACGCGGCGAAGAAGGCGGTTTTTCTCATGAGTCTTCCCTTGTCAGAGGGCGGGGATTGCGGTGAAAGTGAAGCGGCCGGAGGTGAGCCGCACGGTGCTGCTGCCGACAGGTGCGCCGTTCTCGCGGACGCTGCCGGGGTCAGAGGTGGGAATTTCGAGGAGTGCGGTGGCACCCGGCGGCACCGTGACGGTCACCGTGATGCCGTCGTCGGTGATGGACCATCCGCAGGTCACCCGGCCGCGGGCGGTCTCCTGCTCGGCGCGCGCCCAGGTGAGGGTGCCGCCGGGCCGGGGCCGCAGCAGCAGTTCGGAGTAGGCGACCGAGCCCGGCGTCTGGTCGATGCCGGCGACCTGCCCGTAGAGCCAGTCGCCGACGCTGCCGAGGCTGTAGTGGTTGAACGAGTTCATCGCGGCCGACTGGAACCCGCCGTGTTCGGTCCAGCCGTCCCAGCGTTCCCAGATCGTCGTGGCGCCGTGCCGGATCGAGTAACCCCAGGAGGGGTACTCGTCCTGCTGCAGCAACGCGTAGGCCAGGTCGGCGCGACCGTGGTCGGCCAGCACCGGACACAGCAGCGGCACGCCGACGAAGCCGGTGGTGAGCCGGTTGCCGCGCTTCTCCACGTCGGCGGCCAGGTGGTCCACGGCCGCGTCGATCAGCTCCGGCGGCAGGAGATCAAATTCCAGGGCCAGGAGGTAGGCGGTCTGAGTGCCTCCCTCGACGCTTCCGTCGCTTTTGACGTACGCGTCGGCGAAAGCCACCCGGATCGCGGCGTGCAGTGCGTGAAACTCGGCGGCGGCCTGGTCCCGGCCGAGCACCTCCGCGGCCTGAGCGACGATGCCGGTGCTGCGCGCGAAGTAGGCGGTGGCGAGCACGTCACGGGGTGTCTCGGCGTCGACCTGCAGCCAGTCGCCGAACGAGTTTCCGGTCCGGTGGCGCC
This sequence comes from Actinoplanes sp. NPDC051411, assembly GCF_040682075.1. Lineage (NCBI taxonomy): Bacteria > Bacillati > Actinomycetota > Actinomycetes > Micromonosporales > Micromonosporaceae > Actinoplanes > Actinoplanes sp. NPDC051411. The sequence continues at coordinate 2,179 of NZ_JBFBAD010000167.1, forward strand.
AGAGCAGGTCGGGGTTGTGCCGGCGGATGTGCTCGACCCAGCCGGTCATCGCGTCGAAGCAGCGTTCCAGGACCCGCCGGTCGCCGTAGGTCCGCCACAGCAGCCACGGGATGATCACACCGGCGTCGCCCCACGCGGGTGCGCCTTCGCGGTCGACCGACACGACGGGCGCGACGTCACGGAACGCGCCGTCGTCGTCGCGGCCGTCGACGACGTCGCGCAGCCAGCGGGCGAAGAACGCGGACACGTCGGCATTGCGGGTGGCGGTCGGCGCGAACACCTGGGCGTCGGCCAGCCAGCCGAGCCGTTCGTCGCGCTGCGGGCAGTCGGTGGGAACGGCCAGGAAGTTGCCGCGCTGTCCCCAGACGATGTTGGACTGAAGCTGGTTGACCATCGGGTCGGAGCACTCGAAGGAGCCGGTGAACGGGATGTCGTTGTGGATCACCCGGGCGATCAGGTCGTCCTCGGTCAGCTCCCCCGGGTAGCCCGTCACCTCGGCGTAGCGGAAGCCGTGGAAGGTGAACTGCGGCTCGAAGATCTCGTGCTCACCGCCCGCACCGACGTACGTGTCGGTGGCCGCGGCCCGGCGCAGGTTGTCGCGGTAGAGCTCGCCGTCGTCGGTGAGTACTTCGGCGTGGCGCAGCACGATGCGCTGCCCGGCGGCGGCTCCGCGGACGGTGAGGCAGATCCGGCCGACCAGGTTCTGGCCGAAGTCGACGATGAACCGCCCGGGCTCGCGCGGGCTGACATGCACGGGGATCAGGTCGTCGACGATCCTGATCGGATGGTCGGGTTCGGCGACCAGCGGGCCGGTCTCGGTGTCGAGAACGAGCGCCGGCGAACAGGTGTCGTCGCCGGGTGTGGCGAGGCGGGCGTCGACGAACTGGCCCATCATCAGGTCGGCGGCGCGGATAGCGCCCGGTTGCTCGGTCCAGGTGCCGTCGGTGGCGATGATCTGCTGGGAGCCGTCTTCGAAGTCGACCACGAGCTGGGCCAGGAATCCGGGCACGTCGCCGTAGTGGCGGGCCGGCCGGCGAGGCTCGAAGCCGACGTAGCCGCTCCACCAGCCGTCGGCCACGATCGCCGTCAGCACGTTGTCGCCCTCGCGCAGCTGCTCGGTGACGTCGTAGGTCTGGTACTGCAGCCGGTGGTGATATTCGGTCCAGCCCGGGGCGAGTTCCCGGTCGCCGACCCGGCGGCCGTTGAGTTGCGGCTCGTACACGCCGCGGGCGGTGGCGTACAGCCGGGCCCGCATGGGCCGCCGGGCGAGCCGGAATGTCTGCCGCAGATACAGCGGCGCCTCGGCCGCGCCCGGTGAGACGAGGTCCTCATCGGTGGGCGGATCGAAGTGCGGCAGGCGGTTCGGGTCGCGGCCGATCCACACCGCCGTCCATTCGTCGGGGTGCAGCAGGCCGGTCTCGAACCACGTCTGCGCGGTGCCGGCGTGGGCGCCGGTCTCGTCCCAGACCTCGACGCGCCAGTGGTAGCGGGTGCCCGAGCGCAGCGCCGGCCCGTCCCAGGCGACCAGCAGCGTGTCGGCCGACTCACGACGGCCGGAATCCCAGATGGTCCGAGGCGACCCGTCCTCGGTGGCGGTGATCCGGTAGGCGCTCTGCGCGGCGCCGCGCCGGTCGCCGTCGAGCTTCCAGGACAGCCGTGGGTGTGGTTCACCGAGACCGAGCGGTTCGGTGCGTTGTTCGGTGGTCAGGCCGTACGGTGTCATCCTTTGAGCCCTCCGGCGAAGCCGTTGATGATGCTGCGTTGCAGCGCGAGGTAGACCGCGAGGACCGGCACGATGCTGATCACCAGGGCGGCGAAGACGAGGTTCCACTGCGAGACGTACTGGCCGAAGAACCCGGCGACCGCGACCGGCATGGTCTGGTGGGTGCTGCCGGACAGGTAGAGCAGCGGGGTGAAGAAGTCGTTCCACACGTTGACCGCGTTGAGCACCAGGGCGGTCACGGTGATCGGTTTGAGCATCGGCAGGACGATGTAGCGGAACGCCGACAGCTGGCTCGCGCCGTCGATCGACGCCGCCTCCTCGAAGTCGCGAGGCAGCGCGCGCAGGAATCCCACGTACAGGAAGGTGGTGAACGGGACCTGCAGGCCCGAGTAGAACAACACCAGCGACCACACCGAGCCGAGCAACCCCAGATCTCGTACGGTCTGGTAGAGCGGCAGCGACGCGAGCTGGAACGGCAGGATCAGCCCGAGCATGATCAGCAGGAACGTGCCGCGCGACCAGCGGGCGGTCGAGCGGGCGAGTGGGTAGGCGGCCAGCGAGGAGACGGCCAGGATGATCAGCACGCTGGCCGCGGTGACCACGACGCTGTTGATCAGCGCGCCGCCGAGTCCGCCCTGTTGCCAGGCCGCACTGAAGTTGGCCAGGGTCGGCGAGGTCGTCGGCCGGATCGGTGACGAGGGGTCCGACGACTGGCGGATGGCCAGGTTGACCAGCACGTACACCGGGAACGCGAAGACGATGCCGACCGCGATCATGACCATCTCGAGCAGGAACGTGCGCTTGGTGTAGCGGTTCATGACGCCGACCTCTCGTTGCGCGACAGGACGGTGTACTGGCCGGCGGACACGATGGCGACGATGACGGTGAGGACCACGGCCAGGGCGATGCTGTAGCCGAACTCGCCGAGGGTGAACGCGTCCTTGTAGATCAGGGTCGAGATGGTGTCGGTCGCGTGTCCGGGCCCGCCGCCGGTCAGGGCGTACACCTGGTCGAACAGCTTGATCCCGCCGATGATCGACAGCATCAGGTTGATCGTGATCGCGGGCGCCAGCAGCGGCCGCACGATGGAGAAGAACCGGCGGACCGGGCCGGTGCCGTCGATCGCGGCCGCCTCGTAGATCTCGCGCGGGATCGACTGCAGCCCGGCCAGGAAGATCACCATCGAGTAGCCGGAGAACTGCCAGACGATGACCAGCACGATCATCCACAGCGCCAGGCGCGGGCTGCCGAGCCAGTCCTGCTGCCACGAGCCCAGCCCGACCGCGCCGAGCAGGCTGTTGACCGCGCCGTCCGGGCCGAGCAGGTTGCGCCACAGGTAGGCGGTGACGATCGGGGTGACCACGGCCGGGGCGAACAGCAGGACCCGCAGGAAGTTCCGGGTTTTGATCATGCTGTTCACGCCGAGGGCGAGCAGCAGCCCGATGCCGTTCTGCAGCACGGTGATCGCGACCGCGATCAAGATGGTGTGCCACACCGCCTGGCGGGCGGTGGGGTCGCCGGCCAGATCGGTGAAGTTACGCAGGCCGATGAGCGAGAAGTGCGGGTCGAGGCCGTCCCAGTTGGTGAAGGCGTAGTAGACGCCTCGCGCGCTGGGGATCAGCACGACGAACGCGAACAGCGCCAGGGCGGGAAGGACGAACCACCAGGGCGGCGCCGTGCTGCGCCGGGATCGCCGCGGTCGCCGTGCCGTCACCTCCGCCGCCGGCGGGTGAGTTCTCGTATCTGTTGTCACGGAACACCCATTTCGTTAAAACGTTTCATCCAGTCCGGCCGACCGGTGGCCCGCAAGGCGACGACGACGGCCGAGATATGGGTAACGTTTTCCAAGATGTTTCGCAGACACTAAGAGTCGACGCCGACGACCGTCAAGGGGTACCCGGCCGGAAATCCCCACTGGCTGTCTTCTTAACGGAGCCGCTGACGAACTCTAGGATGGGCAACGTTCCCCATCGGCAGAGGAGACTGCATGACGCGACCCCGCGTGACGATCGTCGACGTGGCGCGGCACGCCGGCGTGTCGACGACGGCGGTGTCGAAGGTGGTCCGCAACGCCCCCGGCACGAGCGCTCAGATGCGATCCCGGGTGCTGGCCGCCGTGGAGCACCTCGGCTACCGCCCGTCCGCGGCGGCTCGTGCCTTACGAGGCCGCACCGACACGATCGGGGTCGTCCTGCCCGACCTGCGTAACCCGTTCTTCGCCGACATCCTCGACGGCGTGACCGAACACCTCGCGAGCAGCGACCATCAGCTGTTCATGGCGTCGAGCCACGACGACGAGGCGAGCGAGGGACGGGTCACCGACGCGTTGATCGACCGGAGCATGGACGGGGTCATCCTGGTCGCGCCGATCTCCTCGCGCCGACGCCTGGAGCACGTCGCGCATACGGTGCCGACCGTGGTCGTGGGCCGGCACGGTCCCGCCGCCGGGTACGACATCGTGGCCGACGACGACTTCGCCGGCGCCGGACTCGTCGTCGCTCACCTCGCCGAGCTCGGACACCGCCGGATCGCCCACATCGAGCACCACGAGACCGACCCCGTACGCCTCGCCGAGATGCCCAACGCCCGTCGCGCCGACGGCTACCGGCACGCCATGCGGGCCCACGGCCTCGGTGCGGACATCGACGTCGTCTCCACCACCTACAACCGCGACGGCGGCTATCGGGGCGCCCGCCGGTTGCTCGACCGCGCCGAGCGGCCCACCGCCATCTTCGCCGGCGCCGACATCGTCGCGATGGGCGTGCTCGACGCCCTCACCGAGGCCGGCCTGTCGGTACCCGGCGACATCTCGGTGGCCGGCTACGACAACATCACCTTCGCCGCGTTCGCGCCGGTCGCGCTCACCACGGTCGATCAGACCGGCCACCGGATCGGCCGGACCGCGGCCCGTCTGCTGCTCGAGCGCATCGCCGACCGCAGCCGCCCGACGTCGCAGGTGACCTTCTTCCCCGCACTCGTCGCCCGGCGAACGACCGCTCCCCCATCGCTTTCCTCCCGATGATCAGTACGCTCGTGCTACCACCCCGCATTTCGCCCGACCGCCCAGGAGACCCCGGTGGACAAGCCCGCGTCCCGACGAATCACCATCGTCGACGTCGCCCGCCATGCCGAGGTCTCCACCACGGCCGTCTCCAAGGTGCTGCGCAACGCGTACGGCGCCAGCCCGGCCATGCGGGCCAAGGTGCAGCAGGCCATCGCCGACCTCGGCTACCGCCCGTCGGCGGCCGCCCGGGGACTGCGCGGACAGACCTACACCATCGGGGTCATGCTGCCCGAACTGCGTAATCTGTTCTTCGCCGACATCCTCGACGGCATCACCACCCAGCTCGCCGGCACCGACTACCAGGTGCTGCTGGCGCCCGGCTGCAACGGCGAGAAGGCCGAATCGCGGGTCATCGACGCCATGATCGACCGCAGCATGGACGGCCTCGTCCTGATCGCCCCGGTCTCGGCGAAGACCCGCCTGAACGCCGTCGGCCGCAGCGTGCCCACCGTCGTGGTCGGCCGCCACGGCTCCTCGACCGCCTACGACAGCGTCAACGACGACGACATCGCCGGGGCCGCCCTGGTCGTCGACCACCTCGCCGACCTGGGCCACCGGCGGATCGCGCACATCGAACACCACGAGACCGACCGCGTACGCCTGCTGGAGATGCCGAACGCCCAGCGCGCCGACGGCTACCGCCAGGCGATGCACGCCCGCAACCTCGCCGACGAGATCGACATCGCCTCCACCACCTACACCCACCAGGGCGGCTACCTCGGCGCCCAGGAGCTGCTCGCCCGCCGGCAACGTCCTACCGCGATCTTCGCTGGCGCGGACGTCGTCGCCCTCGGAGCGCTGGAGGCGATCGCGGAGGCCGGGCTGTCGGTGCCCGGCGACATCTCGGTGGCCGGCTACGACAACAGCGCCCTGGCCGCGTTCGGCCCGATCTCGCTGACCAGCGTCGACCAGGACGGCCGCCAGATGGGGGCCAACGCCGCCCGGCTCCTGGTGGACCGGATCGCCGACCGCGACCGCCGGACAGCCCAGGTCAAGCTCACGCCCACCCTGGTCGTCCGGCGCACCACAGCCACCCCCGTGGGTAACGTTCTCCGAGTCGCGAACAAGCGCCGATCCGGAAGTTCTTGACCGGCCGCTCAATCGATGCTTATCGTCTGGGCAACGCGTGAGAAACGTTTCTCATTGTCGCCTCTCGCGCCCCGCCGTTTCTGACGCCGGGTGCGGACCCGACCACGTCACCGCCCAGGCACCAGCGACTCCGCGACCTGAATGAAACGTTACAAAGCTCGTTCCCCAGAGAAAGGAACGGCGTTGCCTCGTCATGCCTTCTTCACTTCCCACCCGTCCTCGACCCGGCGCGCACTGGCGTTCGGCCTGGTGCTGATCACCGGGCTCGCCGTGGCGCCGACGGCCGCCGGCGCATCCGTGCGGCCGTGGCAGTCCTACGTCCTGGGCCCGGCGTCGGCCCAGGTCACACCGGTCCGGGCCGAAAGCCGCGGCCAGGTGACCCATCCAGAAACACTGGTACATGGCCACGGCAGGCCCACGACCCTGACCACGGTCGCCGGTCAGACGCCCGCCTCGATCGTCCTCGACTTCGGCAAGGACGTCGGCGGCACGCCCTACCTGGACATCGCGAAGGTCAGCGGAACCGCGACGCTGTCGCTGGTCACCGGCGAGGCCCGGCAGAACCTGCGCCGGCCGGCCGCGACCACGACCACCGCGGACGCCGCTGCCGGTGCCGGCCAGGTGACGGTGGCGTCCACCGCGGGCCTGGAGACCGGCAACACCATCACGTTCGCGGCCGCCCAGCCGCGAACCATCACCGGCTCCGACGCCACCGCCCGTACCGTCGACCTCGACCAGCCGCTCACCCAGGCCGTGCCTACCGGCGCGGCCGTCGCCACCACGCCGGGGGCCCCGGCGTCCGACGAGTCCCCCGGCCTGGCCGGCGTCGGCGGCCCCGACACGCTGCAGGCCACCGGTCCCGGGCGGGTCTCCGGCGGCTTCCACGGCGGCTTCCGGTTCGTCCTGCTCACCCTGACGACCCCGGGCACCGTCACCCTGTCCGGCCTCGGGGTCGACTTCCAGGCCTATCGGGCCACCGCCGCCGACTACCGGGGCTGGTTCCTCTCCAGCGACGACCAGCTCAACCGGATGTGGTACTCCGGCGCGTACACGCTGCAGCTCGACATGAAGGCACCCGGGCTCAACGGCCTGCCCGACGCCCGCATCTACGACGGCGCCAAGCGTGACCGCAGCATCTGGACCGGTGACCTGCTCGTGCAGGGACCCACCATCATCAACACGCTGGGCGACGTCGGCGCCGACTACTTCAAGTCCTCGCTCAACGTGCTGTTCGCGGCCCAGCGCGCCGACGGTGCCCTGCCCGGCTCCCCGGACTTCAGCAAGCGAAGCTCACCTGCCGGTTCGCCCCTGTTCTATTCGAACAACTACTCCGGCTACGGCGCCCGCGCCGCGATCGATTACTACCGCTACACCGGCGACAAGGCCTTCATCCTCAGTGTCCTGCCGAACCTGCGCCGCGAACTGACCTACAACAACACCTTCCTGACCGCCGACCACCTCGTCGCCTCCAACGACCGCGACTACTGGCAGGCCACCCAGACCGGCGAGGTCACCAAGTACAGCATCGACTACTACGTCCTGCTGCGCGAGATGGCCTGGCTCGAACGCAACGTCGGCTCGGCTGACGCGGCCACCGGCTATGACACCGAGGCCGACGCCATCAAGACCGCGGTCAACGCACGGTTGTGGAATCCGGCGCTGGGAGCGTACGGGCAGAGTACCGACCATCCCGACGTACTGGTTGAGGACGCGAACGCGCTTGCCCTGCAGTACGACTTCGTGCCCGCCGACCGGCGCGCCAGCGTGGTGCACGCGTTGCAGACACTGTGGACGCCGTACGGGGCGATCATGGGCGCCGGTCTGCAGGACCCGACCGGGCACACGATCGAGCCGTTCGGCAACGGCATGGAGACCGCCGGCCGGTTCGCGATCGACGACGTCGACGGCGCCCTCGCCCTGATGCGCCGCACCTGGGGACCGATGGTCGACCCGGCCAACCCGCTCTACACCGGCGGGCTGTGGGAGTTCAAGAACAGCGACGGCGGGGTCAACCGGACCACGGCCAGCCTCGCCCACGGCTGGGCCGCGTCCCCGACCGTACAGCTGACCCAGCAGATCCTCGGGATCTCCCCGGATGGACCGGGTTATTCGACCTGGACGATCCAGCCGCGGCCGGGACGGCTCAGCTGGGCCCAGGGCGCCGTTCCCACCGCGTACGGCCAGATCAGCGCCCGCTGGTCGTCCACGGCCGGCGGTCACCGCTTCGACCTGCACGTCACCGCACCGCGCACGACCAGCGGCACCATCGCCGTCCCGGCGGCCAAAGGCAGCATCCTGCTGGTCAACGGCCGGTCCGTCCACGCCACCATCACCGAGGGCTACGCCTCACTGCCGGCTCGCGGCGGCACCTACACCATCACCGTCCTACGCCACTGAACCCTGACGGAGCACGGCCGCGCCCACAGATCATGAGGCGCGGCCGTGAGCCCCGCCGCGGCCGGCTCTCCTGACTGCTGCCGATACGGCGGATTGATCCCCCGTCGCACTCCACCACGTCCGTCGGCGCGCGCCATTCCCTGCGGCGCGCGATCCCGGCGACGGACGCCGCATCGTGGCCCTCCTCTCGCCCACATCGGCCCGCTGGTTGATCTCGACGGTATGACCTACGCCGGGCTGCCCTATCCCAACTCCCTGCTCTACTAGCTGCAACTGCTGCGCCGGCATACGCCCGCCTACGCCGCCCAGCCCTACCAGCAACCAGCTGCGGCCCACCGCGCCGCCGGACACGACGACGCCGTCCGGCGCATCCTCATGGCCCAACGCGACGACCAGATCCGCCGAAAAGCCATCCAAGGCCGGGACCTCGCCTGGGCCCGGATCACCGGAGCCCTACTCGGCTACGGCCACCAACCCTGGCGCGCTCGGCCTGGATACTTTGCCGGCTTGACGGTGACCCGCTGATCTCGGCGGAAGTAGTGCGATTCAGCCGTTATCCGTGCGGACGGTGAGAGTTGGAGCCCGAGGTGGCATCGTGCTGCTCAGACGGTGGTGTCCCCGGTGCGGCCGCGGCTTCCCCTCGCCGTGAGGGTGGCGATGCCGGCGATGAATACCAGGCCGGCGCAGAGGTTGGCGCCGACGTCGTGCGGCGGTCGGGCGGTCCAGATCCAGGGCGTGGTCGGGTTGCCGGTGAGGGCGATCTCGGTGGCCAGGTAGTAGGCCATCGGGCCGGTCCAGCCGAATGCCCCGCCGAGTAGGACGGCGGTGAGCAGGCCGAGCCCGGTCGACCCGGCCACGTCCCGGAGCAGCGCCAGGTCGCCGCCGGGCGGCGGGCCGAAGGTGGCGGCGGCGGCGAGGGAGCCGTATGCGGTCGCGGTCAGCGTGAGGGCCGCGGTGAGCCGTAGCCAGGGCAGCCATCGCCCGGTGGCTTCCTCGGAGTCGCCGAACGGCCCGTGCGTACTGACCGCGGTGACCGAAGCTGTGCCGGCGATGGTGACCAGCGGCAGCAGCAGGCCGGCGGCTGGTCCGCCGGCGACCGTCCAGCGGTAGTGGAGTCCGGCGGCGAGCAGCGCTCCGAACGCTGCGTGCAGTGCGACCGCTGTCGGGATGCGGCGGCTGATCGCGTGCAGACGCCCGAGGCGGACAGCGCCGCGTGCAACCGGGAGGCCGACGGCGATGCTCATGGCAGTTGCTCCAGGGTGAGGGTGCCGGCTCGCAGCGCCGGCAGGTTGGCGGACAGCCATGCGGTGCGGCCGGCGGCGGACAGGGCGGCGAGCCGCTGCGCCGCCGGGTAGACCTGACCGGTGGCCGGCGTGGGTGCCCGGCCGGGTTCGCCGAGCGTCAGCAGGGCGGGCTGGTCGGCGTACGGGATGCCGAGGCCGTGCAGCAGCTCGGCGACGACGGCCTGCTGGGCTGGGGTGCCCAGGGCGGTCGGGTGCCCGGTCACACCGACGAAGGTACGGGCGAACCTGAGTTGCAGCAGCCCGTTGAACTGGGCGGCCGAGGTCGGGGCGCTGCTGAGGCCAGTACGGCCGGGCACGAAACCCTGCACTCCCCGGAGGTCGAGATGCACCACGGGCGGGGTGCCGGCCAGGCCGGCGTCGCTGCCGTTGTAGAGCGCGCCGACCTGGTCGATGCGCGCCGGCGCGCCGGGGAGTCCGGACACCTCGGCCAGGGCCGGGGTGAGCCCGGCGGTGACGCTGGTCAGGAACCGGGCGTACGCCGGGTTGAGGCAGACCTGGGCGCCGCCGGCCGGAGCGCACACCGGGGTGTAGGCGAGGTCGCGATCCTGGGCGGCATCGTGCAGGGCGGGGATGACGATGCCGTGCGGCCGGAGCCGGCCGGTGGCGGCCAGCCCGACCGCCGTACCGGAAAGCGCGACTCCGAGAGCCGTGATCGCGGCCGCGACCTGCCGCAGCCGGCGGCCGTCGGAGCGGGCGGCCGCCCCGAGCAGCCCGAGAGTCGCCACCAGGATTCCCGCGAAGAACAGGATCCGGGCGACCGGCAGGTCCCGCAGGTACGGGTAGAACGTGCCCGAGTCGAGCTGGAAGTTGCCGTTGGAGTTGGTCGGCAGGATCAGCGCCCAGCCCGAGTAACTGCGAAACGACGTCTGCGAGGACATCATCAATGCCAGGAACCCGGCGAACGCGGCGACCGGTGCGGCGAACTGGCTCGGGAACAGCGCGCCGACCGCGTACCCGAAGGACGTGAAGGCGATCACCGCGGCCAGGCCGACGCCGGCCCACCACCACGGCGGCGTGCCGGTGACGCCCTGATGGGCGTAGACGCCGAACAGGGCGCCGACCGCGACCACGTACATGACCGCGGCCCAGACCGCCGCGGCGGTATGGGCCGCGAGGCGGGCGGTCCACCGGGACCGAGTCATTGTGGTGATCAGGTCGGCCGTACCGCGGCGGCCGTCGCGGGCCCCGATCCAGGCGGCCATGCCGGCGACGATCGGCCCGAAGTCGATGATCGTGTGGCCCTGACCCATGTTCCAGAATGTCCGCAGCACGAACAGCGGCTGCTGGCTGGTGCTGGGCCGGTACGAGTCGAACCAGAACAACCCGGCGATTAGCGGAGCGATCAAGAGCATCGGGCTGCGTCGCAGCTCGATGCGCAGCAGCCGCAGGTAGGACAGGGCGGGTGAGCGGTGGGCGGTGGCCGGTGGCCGAGTCGGTGTGGTGGTGGCGGTCATGCCGCGACTCCGCCCGCCCGGGCGGCGGCCAGGATCGCGCTGTAGCCGCGCTCCAGCGGTGCGTCCCCGGCGGCCCCCGAGTCCTGGCCGTGGGAGGTCAGGTCGGCCGGCGTGCCGCGGAACGCGATCGTGCCGGCGTTCATCAGCGCGACCTCGCCGCAGACCGCGCCGACGTCCTCGACCAGATGGGTACTGACCACGACGGTGGCCTGCTGACCGAGGTCACGCAGCACGTCCCGGAAGTTGAAGCGCTGCTCGGGGTCGAGGCCCGCGGTGGGCTCGTCGAGCAGCAGCAGCTGCGGCTGGTTGACGATGGCCTGGGCGATGCCGGCCCGGCGCAGCATGCCGCCGGAGAGGGTACGCAGTTTCCTCCGGGCCTGGTCACCGAGGCCGACGCGTTCGACTGCGGTCGCGACCGCCTTCGGCACCTGCCCGGTCGGCATGTCCTTGAGCAGGGCGAAGTACTCGACGAACTCGGCCACGGTGAAGCCCGGGTAGTAGCCGAGGTTCTGCGGTAGGTACCCGAGCCGCCGCCGGATTTCCCGCCGCTCGCCGTGCACGCCCGGGTCGCGCCCGAGCAGCCGCATCGTGCCCGCGGTCGGAGGCAGCACGGTCGCGATCATTCGCAGCAGCGACGTCTTGCCGGCACCGTTCGGCCCGAGCAGCCCGAACACCCCCGTCCCGATGTCGAGGCTGACTCCGCCGACCGCGGTGGTGCGGCCAAACCGGCGGGTCAGGTGGGAAGTCTCGATGTTCACACGGTCCTCCTCGGGATCCGGGTTGCATACCAAGCCAGCGCGGCGCCGGCCGCGGCGGTCAGTAGGTAGGGGACGACCAAGGGGGTCGTCGCGATGACGGTGGTGAAGGATCCGGTGGCCGCGCGGCCGCCGAGGACGACCAGCGCCCACCCGGCCAGGGCGGCACCGACGCCGATGTTGGCCGATCGGCTCACCGTCGCGGCGGACAGCGCGAGCGCGGACACCGCGGCCATCGGGAGCAGCCAGCCGAAGGTCATCGCGGCCACCGGCGCGCAGGTCGCCGACGCCGCGAGGCCCAGTAGCGCGTTGAGGGCGAACACTGCCAACGCGCGGGCGAGCAGGACCATACGGTCGCTGACCGCCATCGACGCGGCGAGTTCCCACGCCGGGTCGATACCGGGCCCGTAGGCGTAGGCGATGCCGGCGCCGGCCAGCGCGGGGGCCAGCAGCGGTACCCACGGCGTACCGGTGGTGAGCGTCGCGGCCATCCCGGCCACGACCACCGCCGCCGTAGCGATCAGCCAGCCAATCAGCAGCGAGGGCGTGGTCACCAGCGCCCGGGCCAGTCCCGGCGAGCGCAGCAGCCGTGCCGCCGTACGCTCGACCGGCCCGGCTTCGCGGCGCCAGACCTCGGCGGCGACGCCGGTCCATACCCGTGCGAGATCGACGCCGGCACCGGCCCCGGACGTCCTCGGATCCACCGGTTCGTTCATTGGGTACCTCCGTCGACCGTCGTCTCCCGGCGCAGGGCCAGCCGCAACAGGCGTCTGGCCCGGTGGACGCGACTCTTGACCGTGCCGGCCGGCACGCCCAGCAGGACCGCCGCCTCCGCGACCGGCCGATCCTCGACATGGACCAACCGCCACGCCTCCCGGTCCGGGCTGCCGGGCGGCCCGAGCGTGGCGACGGCCGCGTCGAGCTCAGCCTGGTCCACCACCGTCTCGACCGAGTCCGGCCCGGCCATCTCGTCGAGGGCGGCAAGCGCGAACGTGACCGGGCCGCGCCGGCGCAGCAGCAGGGCGGCCTGGTGACGGGCGATTCCCCAGATCCATGCCCCGACCGGCGCGACCGGCCGGTAACCGGCCGCTCCTCGCCAGACGGCGATGAACGTCTCCTGGATCACGTCCTCGACGTCGGCCGCGTCGAGCGCGGCCCGCAACCGGGCCGCCAGCCACGGCGCGTGCTGGCCGAACAGCGTCCGTAGCGCACTGTCCGAACCAGCCGCGACCGCGGCCACCAACTCGACGTCGTCCATCACTTCTCTATTGCACCCGCACGGTCCGCGGTTCACGACCAAGCGGAAAAGTTCGCCGCGACTGGTTCGCGGTCAGGCGAGGGCCACACACGCCCGGCGCTCACGAGGGCATTACCTACGCCCTCTGCAACCCTGGCCGATTGACGGAATCAGCTCAGTCGGGACACGTCGCCGGGGCCACCGCCCCAGCGGAGGAGGCCAGCCGGCCAGCTGCGGGGGCACGGTGTCGAGCATGCGTCGCAGCATCAGGCGCGCTCGAGGCGGACATCCATCGCATCGACTGCCGCTCGTGTTCGCGGGTGCGCACCGAGCAGGTGCCGTGGGCACGGCCGGGCGCCCGGCACACCACCGATTTCGAGAACGTCGCGGCCTGGCTCACGCAGCGCATGGATAAGGCCGGCATCGCCCGGCTGCTGTGCATCCGAGCCAAATTTGCTACGAGGGTGCCAATCCCCGATGCGCTATCGTCGGCTATCCGGATGGCACCGGGTCTGGCGCAGGAGCCGCCGACCGAAGCGAGGGTTAGGGTGGATTATCGACAATCCGACGATGAGGCCGCAAATGATCAATGTCCAGGAGTTCGCGCGGCGGCTGAGTACTCTTGGGGCCGATGCGTTCACCAGCGACGACGTCGTGGACCTGGCGACCGCGGCCGATGTTCGCATCAACGCTGACCTCGAGATCGACGCCACTGTGGCGCAGCGCTTGCTCGACCAGATCTCGCCCACCCTGCCGGTCACCGGGGCCCAGATCACGGCGTCGCAATGGCCGCCACCGAAGTCTTCCCGTCCTGCAGCGCCTTCGGTGTCGTTCTCCAGCCCCGGTGCCGTAGACGGACCGGCTGATCAGCCGACCCGACCCCGCAGTTCTGGGCCTGCGCGTAGCGGTCGGCGACCCGGCTCTCGACGAACCGGCAGGTGAAACCGCTGTCCCAGCGCCTCGGCAGTTCGCGTTGCTTGGACGGCTGGACGACGGCGTCGACGATTGGTCGACCTCGGGCATGAGCCGATTGCTGCCGGCCGCACGGAACTCACCCGGATGCTCTCGTCGGTACCGGACTCCCGGCCTCGTACTCTTGATCGCGCCGGCGGGCGTTGTACCCGCAACCGGTCGCCGGCCCTCCAGGCCAAGAGCAGTCGCCTGCGAGGTGTACCACCTCGGGACCGAGCATTGCCGGCGGCGGATGAAGGCGCCCTACTCGTACCCGGCTGCGGCCGAAATGATCTCGGCAAACAAGCGCCAGGAGGCTTGTTCTTGGTCCGACTCCGACACTTCGACGACACGGGTCTCCGCACGGGTCTGGTCGGCCTCCTGCGGCCCGCATGGGCCGATCCCGTCACCAGTTGACGCGAGAACCTGGCCGCCGGCACCAGATTCAGAAGATCGATGTGTCCTGCTCGCAAGGGATCACTCCGGGCCGCCCGCATCACACTGGGTGCAGTACCGCGTGTGCGGCAGGACGCGCAGGCGGCCGAGGGGAATCGGCCGGCGGCAATTGTTGCAGATGCCGTAGGTGCCTTCGGTCATGCGTCGCAATGCTGCTGCAGTGTCGGCGATGGACTGGCGGGCGGCGGCGGCCAGGACGTCGAGGCTGTGCGGGCTGTAGCCGCCGCGTCCGGGAAGCCGCCCGTACACGATCAGCTCGGTGAGCCGATTGGTGTGAAGCGCGAATTGTTCCTCCAGCATGGTGTGGAGTAGCTCCAGGGATTCGGCTGCCGGGGTTGCCGTTCTGTGCGGGGCGATGGTCATTCGTGGCCTCCGGGGATGGGCGCCTGGCGATTCGGTCAGGTTCGAACCGGGTGACGTAGCAACGACATGGCGGCGAGACCGGATGACGGACGACGATGTCGGTGATCAAGTCCGCGCTCGCACCGCGGCTCAGGTCTCTGGTGCCGATCACGCCCGGCCCTTTCACAGTTGAGACATTGCGTCAGCCTCGACCTTGCCGCTCGGGACCACCAAGGCGGTGGCGATCGGTGGCTCGGTAACCATGCTCCTCGCCGACTGGCGAGTGGGCAGTGGCGGGAATCGGCGAAGCTGCACTACGTTTCTTGCCGGTCACCGGCAAGCAAGGCCGAAGCGGTCGTTGCTGTCGTCGAGGTGATGTCGGACGGCACCACAGTGACCGGGCAGTTGGCGTGCTCGATGACGGCACGGGAGGTCGAGCCCGCGATCAGGCCACGGAGACCGCCCCGGCCGCGGGTCCCCACGACGATCATTCCGGCATCGAGGTCGTTCGCCGTGTCGATAAGCGCCGTTGCGGCCGAGGATCCCTTACCCCCCTTGCAGGTGTACTTGACGTCGCTGTAGCGCCGGCCGAGCTGTTCGATCTGCGCCGTGACGGCGCCCGCATCCGCGTCCGACGGCGCCTCGTGGTAAAGCACCACCAAATCGACGCCCGTGCGGTGGGCACGTGAGAACGCGACATCGGCCGCAGCGAGTGCGTGCGACGACCCGTCCATGCCCAACACGATCACCCCATTTTCGGAGGTTGCCGCACTACGCACCACAGTGATGGGGCAGAAGCCATGAGCGGCGAGTTGCATGGCGGTCGAACCGGCGAGCAGTCCGGCGAAGCCACCGATGCCGCGATGTCCGACGACCACAAGCTCAGCCTCGCGTGAGGCGTCGACCAAGACCGCGCCTGGTGCACCGTCGACGAGCCTGGCGGTCACCGACAGGCCCGGCCAGGTGGCCCGAACGGCGTACGCGGTCTTCGCGAGCAGGTCGAGGACGGCGGCCCGGGGGCCCAGCTCCGAGTCGTCGTACGGCGGATACGCCGGTGGAAGAAGGGTTGACCAGCCGAAGGCGTGGACGATTCGCAGCTCGATGCCCCGTTGCGCGGCCTCTCGTGCCGCGTGTCGCAGGGCCGCGTCGGCCATGGCCGAGCCGTCGAGGCCGACAACCAGTACGCTCATCGTGGATCTCCTCCCTGGTCTGTAAGGTCGCACTGCGTGCTCTGCATCCACTGTTGCCTGGGGCCAAAGGATCGGACAGGCGCTCCAGCGGCCGTCGTCGGGATCGTTGGTTGCCGACGGCCGGCAACAAGGACCTGTCCGGCGGTCTCCCCTGGACGGCGAAGGCGGCCGGCTGGACCGTGACAGTGCCGCGGCAGCATCGTCAGCTTGTGCCGTCGTGGGGCGCGTGCTCGTACTCTGCTTCGGCTTTGCGGAGCGTCGCCGCGTCCACCACTCCGTTCGCGACCAGTTCCTGGAGCACGCGCAGGACGGTCGATGCGGCGTCGATGCGGAAATGCCGGCGCAGTGCGGGGCGGGTGTCGCTCAGGCCGAACCCGTCGGTGCCTAGAGAGGCCCAGCGGTCGGGCACGAATCGCGCGATCTGGTCCGGTACCGCCCGCATCCAGTCGGATACGGCCACCACGGGGCCGGGGTGTTCCTGCAGGCGGCGGGTGACGTACGGGATGTGGGCGGGCTCGTCCGGATGCTGAAGATTCCATTGGCCGGCGTCGAGGGCCTCGCGGCGTAGTTCGGTCCAGGAGGTGACCGACCAGACGTCGGTGTGGACGCCCCAGTCGTCGGCGAGCAGGCGTTGCGCGGCCAGGGCGGCCGGCACGGTGATACCGGACGCCAGGATGTGAGCCGCCGGATCGTCGGTGTTGCCGGCGCCGCCGAGGCGGTGCATGCCGGCCACGATGCCGTCGACGTCGACGTTGTCCGGCTCGGCCGGTTGCAGGATCGGTTCGTTGTAGAGGGTGAGGTAGTAGAAGATGTTCTCCGGCTGCTCGCCGTACATGCGGCGGAGACCGTCGCGCATGATGTGGCCGAGTTCGTAGGCGTAGGCGGCGTCGTAGGCGACGCATGCGGGATTGGCCGAGGCAATCAGCGGGGAATGGCCGTCCTGGTGCTGCAGTCCTTCGCCGTTGAGTGTGGTGCGGCCGGCGGTGGCGCCGAGCAGGAAGCCGCGGGTCATCTGGTCGGCGGCGGCCCAGAGGCCGTCGCCGGTGCGCTGGAAGCCGAACATCGAGTAGAAGATGTACAGCGGGATCATCGGTTCCGCGTGGGTGGCGTACGCGGTGCCGGCGGCTGTCCAGGACGCGGCCGCTCCGGCCTCGGTGATTCCCTCGTGCAGGATCTGGCCGTTGGTCGCCTCCTTGTACGACAGGAAGAGCTCCCGGTCGACCGAGGTATAGGTCTGGCCGTGCGGGTTGTAGATCTTGCGGGTCGGGAACAGTGCGTCCAGCCCGAAGGTGCGGGCCTCGTCGGGAATGATCGGCACCAGCCGGTGACCGATGTGGGGATCCTTGATCAGGTCCTTGATCAGCCGGACCAGCGCCATGGTCGTGGCCACCGGTTGCCCGCCGGATCCGCGTTTCACACTCGCGTAGGCGGTGTCGCCGGGCAGGGTGAGCGGCCGGCTTGACACCCTGCGGCTCGGTACGTAGCCGCCGAGCTCACGCCGCCGCTCCTGGAGGTACTGGATCTCGTCGGACTTCTCGCCCGGGTGGTAATAGGGCGGAAGGTACGGGTTTTCCTCCAGCTGTTTGTCGCTGATGTC
>NZ_JBFBAD010000168.1:0-19701 GCF_040682075.1 Actinoplanes sp. NPDC051411
GCGCGGCGCGGGCCCGCCCCCCGCCCCCGGGCTCCCGCCCGCCCCCGCCCCCCCCCGCCGCCCCCCGCGGGGGCGGGCGCCCGGGGGGCCGGCCGGACCGTATCGGGGTGCGACCGCCGGGCGGCGGGACCTATCCGCCATGTCCCGCCGCTGACACGAAGCTACGGCCGGGCCCGGAGACTGTCAGCGCCGATTGCAGTCCCGGTCCGCGGCTGCAACAGGCCCCCGGGCGCCGGGTGAGCTTGCCGGCCGGGGACCAGCCATGGACCGGGAGCGGAGTTGTGGCGGCGTGATCGCGGGTCGCGCGGCTACGGGCGGTGTTCCGGGCTTCGCGCAGTCCGGCGCTGTTCGGCGCAGGCCGGGTTCCGGTGGTGCGGCTGGGTGCGGCGCTTCGAGGTCGGGTGCGGGCTCAGGTGGTCGGCGAGGTTGGCGATCAGATGCAGGGCAGGCTGCGGTTGGTCTGGCTGCGGTTGGTCTGGCTGCGGGCGGCGCTTCGAGGTCGGGTGCGGACCCGGGCGGCCGGCGCCGTTGGGCGGTCAGATGCCGGGTCGGCTGCGGTGGTCTGGCTGGGGGGCGGGGCTTCGACGTCGGGTGCGGACAAGGATTGTCGGCGGGGTTGGGCGGTCAGATGCCGGGACGGGTGCCGGCGGCGCTGCGGGGTCAGGGGCGGAGCCAGGTTGCGGTGGTGCGGGCTACGGCGGGGAGGCGGGGGTCGGCGGCTATCTGGGTGAGGAGGGCCCGGTGGTGGTCGGTGCCGACGCCGTACGCGATGCCGTGCAGGACCGACTCGTTGGCCGGGACCGGGCGGTCCTGCCAGGCCGTGGCCTGGCGGTGCAGGATGCGCCGCCACTGCTGGTCGGTGAAGCGGCCCGGGCAGTGCGCGGTTGCCCAGGCCGCCGCCTGCCGGACCCGGTCGTCGTGGCCGCCCTCGGCGAGCAAGTCGAAGAGCAAGGGGCGGTGGATGTCGGTGCCGAGGAGGGTCAGGGCCTGGAGAGTCGCCGAAATATCGCGGCCGCGGCGGGCGGCCAGGTCGCGGCGGGCCTCGGTCAGCAGGGCGGCCGCTACGCCGTCGCGGTAGGGGGACTGGGCGATCGTCATGGCGGCGACCAGGCGTTCGTCGACCGAGGTGCCCAGCGACTGGCCGACCAGCGCGGCCAGCACCGGGTCGTCGACGCCGACGGCCGCGGCCACCCGTTCGCCGACGTCGTCCGGCCCAGGAGTGAGCCCAGCGGGCGGGGGCGCCGGCGCCTCGCCGAGGAAGCGCCGGGCCAGGGCGGCCCGGGCCGTGGCGGCCAGCCGGCCGTTGTCGCCGTCGGCCGGGGTCGCGTCGAGGGAGCGGGCCAGCTGGGCCCACTGCGGGCCCTCGAAGTGGCCGTCCGAGATCTTGCGGACCACGGCCAGCAGGGCGCCGCGGTGGTGGCGGTCGCTGTCGGGGGAGTCGAGTTGCCTGAGCACGTAGGCGTTGCCGACCGGGTCGGAGCGGACGTCGAGCAGCGCCATCGGTTCGACGACGGCCGGGGACGCGCGGTCCTCGATCAGCTCGAGGCAGGCGCGGACCACGTGCGGTCCGGCGGTGGAATGTTCCAGCAGGCGGCTGGCCGCCTCCTGGCGTTGCAACCAGCCGGTGCCCTCGTGCCGGGTGAGCTCGTCGAGCAGCTTGCCGGCCACCGCCTGCCACAGCCGCGGCGGGTGGAGCACCAGGCCGGGCCGGGCCTCGATCAGCTCGGTGAGCTCGCCCCACTGGTGTCCGGTCAGCGGGCCCGGCCCGGTGGCGGCCTCGAGGAGTTCGTGAAGGCGGCCGGCCGGTGCCTCGCCGGCGGGGTGTGCGGGGCGGCGGGCGGCCGGCAAGGTGCGGTAGAGCGCGTCGCGCACGGTCACGAGCGATTCGGCGGGGAGGCCCAGCAACTGCTCGTAGCGGCGTACGGTCGCGCGGCCGGCCAGGAGGCCGCCGGTCTCCCACCGGGTGATGTGCGAGGGCGCGAGGCCGGGCCGGAAGGCCGCGGCGAACGCCCGCCCGGAACGCAGCGGAACGGCCGCGCCGATCGTACGGTTGGCGCGCAGCAGCCAGCCCACGTAGTCGGCCCCGGTCAACGTCACCCGGCCATTCTGCCGCTTTGCCCCAAAAGGGGGACAGCGCCGGGCGTGGGGCCGGGGGCGGCGGTCGTGTGGTTGTGGTCGTCGCCCGCGCGTACCGGAGAAAGCTCCCGCCGGACCGCCGGGCCGGCCCACCGATAGCATTTGCGCAGAAAGAGCGCGGCGGGAGGGGTGTGATGGCGGACGTGGGGGTTCTCTCCGCCCACCTGCTGGCGAGTTTCCAGCGGGAGCTGTTCACCCGGATGGCCTCGCTGGGGCACGAGCGGCTGCGGCCGCGGCACGGCGCGGTCATGGCCTACCTCGACCGCGACGGCACCCGGGCGAGTGAGCTCTCCGAGCGCTCCGGAGCCCACAAGCAGGTGGTCGGCACGCTGGTCGACGAGCTGGAGCAGCTCGGCTATGTGACGCGGCAGCCCGACCCGGCCGACCGCCGGGCCAAGCTCGTCGTTCCGACCGCGCTGGGCCTCGATCAGATGACCAAGGCGCGGGCCGTCATCGGCGAGATGGAGCGGCGCTACGCCGAGGCCGTCGGCGAAGACCGCTTCGCGACGTTCAAAGCGGTCTTCGCCGAGATAGCCGGCGGGCAGGACAGGCCCTAAAAGGCGATCTCGTCGCGGTGCCGGGTCAGGAACTGCTCCAGGGACAGCCAGCCCGGGTTGATCGAGTAGTGCTTCTCGACGTCCCGCCGGCCCAGGAACGCCTCGGGGAACTCGGCGTAGTACTGGAACATGTTGCCCAGTTCCTCGGCGCCCGGGAAGCCGAAGCCGCGGAACTGGTCGAACGTGGGCGGCCGGTAGGCTACGTGCTCGCCGGTGACCTTGGTGAAGACGTCCGCGATCTCCTCGCCGGTCAGGTGCTCGCCGGCCGGGGTGATGGTCGCCCCGATCGTCTCCGACGGGCGGCGGAAGGCGCTGAGCGTCACCGCGCCGATGTCCTCCGAGGCGATGCCGGCGATCGCGCTGGTGCCCATCGGCAGGTGCAGGGCGACCACGCCGTCCGGGTCGCGCTGCGGTTTGAGGTCGGTGAGCAGGTTGTCCCAGTAGAACGTGAGCTGCAGGTAGGTGGTGGGCAGACCGGACTCGGCGAACATCCGGTCGGCCACCCCGCCCTTCACGTCGAAGTGCGGCACCTTGTAGACCTCGTCGAGGGTCGGCATGCGGTCGTCGCTCACCGGGATCACTTCGCGGGTGTCCTCCAGCGTCGACCACACCACGTGCTGGATTCCGGCCGCCTTGGCCGCGCTGATCAGGTTCTCGACCTCGACCAGCTCCTTGGCCGCCGACATGTGCTCCCAGAACGGGGTCACCAGGTAGACGCCGTACGCCCCGTCAAACGCCGCCCGCAGGGCGGCCTCGTCGTTGAGGCTGGCCTCGACCACCTCGGCGCCGGCTTTCGCCAAAGCCACGGCCTTCTCCGAGGACGCGTTACGGGTGATCGCGCGGACCGCGAACTCGCCGCTGCCGAGCAGCGCCCGGGCCACCGCGCCACCCTGTACGCCGGTCGCCCCCATCACAGAAATCAGTTTCATCGCAGTTCCTCCACGTCGGTGATGACGGGAAGAATATAGTCACTAATCTTGACGATCAAATTTAGTGACCAAGTCGACCCGGTGCACCAGCGCGGCCCGCAAGGCCTTCTTGTCGGTCTTGCCGACCGTGGTCCGCGGCAGGGACCGGGCGACCGAGTAGGACTCGGGAGCGTAGAGATCCCCGAGCTCCTCGACGATCAGGCGGGTCAGCTCGGGGTAGTCCGGCACCTTGGCCGGGTCGTCGGCGACCAGGACCACGTGGACGGTCTCGGTGTTGTCGGGCCCGGGCAGCCCGATCGTCGCCGCCTCCCGGATGCCGGGGCAGCCGGCCAGGAAGTCGTCGAGGAGGCGGGAGTAGACGTTGTCGGCGGTGCGCGCGGTCACGATGATGTCGCGGGCCCGGTCGACGAGATAGAGAAATCCGTTCTCGTCCTGGCGGGCGATGTCGCCGCTACGGAACCAGCCGTCGGCGTCCAGCACCTCGGCCGTACGCTGCGGATCGTTCCAGTAGCCGTCCATCATGGTGAGACTGCGGACGTAGATCTCCCCGGCCTGTCCCACCGGCACCGGCCGTCCGCGCTCGTCCCGCAGCTCCACCTCGACACCGGCGGCGGGGCGCCCGCAGCTGGTCAGCGTCTCCGGCCGGTCCGGGTCGTGCTCCTCGGCGAGGAGCTGGGTGACGACACCGTTCTCGGACGCACCGTAGATCTGGTGCAGGACCGGGCCGAAACGCTCCATGGCCTGCCGGAGGCGGGACGGCGAGGCGGCCGCGCCGAGGTAGTAGACGGTTCGCAGCGCCGGAAGCGCCGGGCCGGGGTGGTCGAGCAGGTCGTAGAGCATGGCCGGCACCAGGACGACCGCGGTGACCCGCTCGCGGTCCATCACCGACATGGCCGGGCCGGCCTCGAAGCTCCTCAGGATGACCGCAGTGTGCCCGGTCAGCACGCTGAGCAGGAAGGCGACGTGGCCGCTGGTGTGGGTCACGAGCGTGCAGATCATCATCGTCGGATCGGCCGAGGCGTCGTCGGTGAAGCCGTCCGACCCGACGACCAGCGTGTCGTAGTAGCCGCTGCGGTGCACCACCAGCTTGGGTAGCCCGGTGGTGCCGCCGGTGTAGAGCAGCGTCGCGATGTGGCGGTCGTCCGCCACCTCGGCGAGCGTCAGCCCGTCCACGCCGGCCGCGGTGGCCACGAAGTCGGTCGCGTCCGGCGACGGGCCGATGCCGAAGACGTACGGGACGTCGGTGTCGGCCACGATCCGTCGGCTGCGCTGCTCGAAGACCGGATCGAACAGCAGCACCTTGACCTCGGCCAGCCGGATCAGCGCCTCCAGCTCGCCGTTGCCGGGTTCCGGGGGTACGAAGACCAGCCGGGCGCCGGCGAAGTGGACCGCCAGTTGCAGCAGCACCGCCTCCGGGGAGTTCGCGACGAAGAGCGCCACCCCGTCCCCGTCCTGCACGCCGCAACCCCGCAGGGCGGCCGCGAAACGGAGAACCGTCTGGACCGCCTCGGTGCCGCTGATCCGCCGCTCTCCGGCGACGATCGCGTCGCGGGTGCCCCGTTTCCCCAGCCGTTCGAGGATTTCGACCGTGTAGTTCGTTTTGTCAGTCACACCCCTTTGACGGGGTGGAAGGGCGCGGGTTCAAGTGGTGTCCGTCTGCCGACAGATCTGGCATGAGCTTGGCGGTCAGGGTGCTCAGCTGGGCCACCTCGTCCGGCGACAACCGGTCGAAGACCAGGCGGCGGACCTCCTCGACGTGGCCCGGGGCGGCCGCGACCAGCACCGCCATCCCGGTGTCGGTCAGGCGGCAGATCTGGCCCCGCTTGTCGGTCGGGCAGGCCTCGCGGCGCACCCAGTCGCGCTGTTCCAGGCTGGCCACGGCGTGCGAGAGGCGGCTGCTGGTCGTGCCGACCAGGCGGGCCAGGTCGGTCATCCGGATGGCGTGGTCGGGGCGGTCACTGAGGTGGGCCAGGATCTGGTAGTACGGGTGCGGGACCCCGGCCTCCTCCCGCAGCTGCCGGTCGAGGGCGGCCGGCAGCAGCATCAGCACCCGCACCAAGTTGCGCCAGGCCGAGGCCTCATCCTCGTCGAGCCAGCGCGGCTCGCTCACCGGAGGTTCCCCTTTCGCGACGGAGTACGTGCTCGTTGATCTGGGCGACCGACTCGGCGTACTCGGCGAGCTCGACCACCTCGACACCGGCGGCGAGCAGCTGTTCGATACCGCGGCCGTCGGCGAAGACCGGCGGCTCGCGCAGCGCGAACACCACCCGGCGGATCCCGGCGTCGACGATCAGGTCGGCGCACGAGCGGGGGCGGGACCGCCGGGTCGTGCACGGCTCCAGCGAGCTGTAGACGGTCGCGCCGGACAGGTCGGCCCCGGCCAGCTTGGCCAGCGCCGCCTCTTCGGCGTGGTAGTGCGGGTCGGTCTCACCGGTGTATCCGGTCGCCAGCACCCGCCCGTCGGCGCCCACGACCACGGCGCCGACGGCGTAGTGGTCGGGCGCCGGCGGGGAGAGCCGCGAGCACTCGATGGCGGCGGCGAGCCAGTGCAGGTCGGTCATGCCGCACCGGCGAGGTCCAGCAGGTGGTGCGTGTGGTCGCGCTTGGCGGCCAGGTAGCGCTGGTTGGCGGCCGACAGGTGTACGCCGGTGCGGATCCGGTCGCTCACCTCGATGCCGAGCGCGGCCAGCTGGTCGGCCTTGTCGGGGTTGTTGGACAGCAGCCGGATCCGGTCGGCGCCCAGAACCCGCAGCATCTGGGCGGCCACCGTGTAGTCGCGCTCGTCCTCGCCGTGGCCGAGGGCCAGGTTCGCCTCGTACGTGTCGAGCCCGGTGTCCTGCAGTGCGTACGCGTCGAGCTTGGCGTACAGCCCGATGCCCCGCCCCTCCTGGCGCAGGTAGAGCAGGAAGCCGCCGGCCACGCTGATCCGCTCGGCGGCCTCCCGCAGCTGGGGGCCGCAGTCGCACCGGGTGCTGCCGAAGACGTCGCCGGTCAGGCACTCGCTGTGCGGCCGGACGAGCGGGCCGTCCGGGCCGGTCAGCGCCGTACGCCAGTCGCCGAGGCCGAGCGCCAGGTGTTCACGCCCGTCGGCCAGGCCGGTGAAGGTGAACACCTCGGCACTCGTCGAGTAGCCGTCCGGGAACCGTAAGGGCACGGTGACCCGGGTCCGCGTCGTGACCGCCATCCCCGCCTCCAAGTTGTTGAAGTTTCAGAGACAAGAGTCGTCCTCCGATCTTGAAACTCCAAGAACGAGACCCGTGCCGCTGGTCACAAGGGATCGGCATCGCGCCAGCTGTGTTGAGGTTCGTAGCCGAGGATTCGCCGGGCCTTGTCGATCGAGAGCAGGGTCTCGTGCTCGCCGAGCTCCCGGGTGACCGGTACGTCCGGATAGACGGCGGCGGCCAGCGACGCCGACGAGCGGCTCATCACCGTGTCGGCGTTCGCGATGATGAAGATCTCGACCCCGGTGCCGTCGTAGTCGAGCGCCTTGCGCACCGCCTGGGCCCCGTCCCGCGCGTCGATGTAGCCCCACAGGTTCCACTTCCGCAGGTGCGGGTCGGCGTCGAACGACGGGAACTCGGCGTAGTCGGCGGGCTCCATCACGTTGGAGAACCGCAGCCCGATCATCTTCAGCGCCGGGTTCCACCGGCAGAACTGCGCCGCCATCGTCTCCTCGAGGTGCTTGGCCAGCGCGTAGTGCCACTCCGGCCGGGCCGGATATTCCTCGTCGAGCGGGATGTACGGCGGTGGCGTCTCGAACGGGATGCCGAGCAGCGTCTCGCTCGACGCCCACACCACGTTGTCGATGCCGGCCGCGGCGGCGGCCGCGAACACGTTGTACGTCGCGGTGATGTTGTTGTGGAACGTCGCCGCGTTGGTCGTGACACCGGGCGCCGGCACGGCCGCCAGATGCACGACGGCGTCGATCGCCGAGTACCTGTCGTCGACCGCGGTCAGCGCGGAGAGCGTCTGCCCGTAGTCGGTGAGGTCGACCCTGATGTCCGGCCGCTGGGCCGCCGCGTCCAGGTTGAAGACCTGGTCGCCGCTCTCGCGTAGCCCGGCGACCACCGCCCGGCCCAGCTTTCCGGTGCCCCCGGTGACCGCGATCCGCATGTGGTGCCTCCGTTAGTTGAGATCTTGGAAAAAAATATCGCGAGGGTCGCGATGAGTTTCCACGGCGGTGCCGGTCAACCCAGGCAACGACAGATTGAGGAGACGGAAATGTACGCCGACGTCAACGGCCTCCACATGTACTACGAGACCCACGGCACGGGTAGCCCGCTGGTGCTCCTGCACGGCGGACTCGGCTCGGGCGAGATGTTCGGCCCGATCCTGTCCACCTTCGCCGAGAACCACACCGTCATCGTCCCCGACCTGCAGGGCCACGGCCGCACCGCGGACATCGAGCGGCCCCTGGACGTACGGGAAATGGGCGGCGACATCGCCGCCCTGATCGACCACCTGGGGTTGGAGCGGCCCGACGTGGTCGGCTACTCGCTCGGGGGTGGCACCGGCTATCAGCTCGCCTTCCAGCACCCGGAGAAGATCGGCCGGCTGGTCGCGGCCTCCGCCGGAATCCGGCGGGACGCGACCTATCCGGAGATCCTCCAGCAGCAGGGGCAGGTCGGGGCGGCGGCGGTCGAGTTCATGAAGGAAACGCCGATGTATGAGCTCTACCAGCGGGTCGCGCCGCGCCCGGAGGACTTCCCGCGGCTCCTCGACAAGATCGGCGCCGCGATGGCGGTCGACTTCGACTTCACCGAGGAGGTCAAGGCGCTGCGGGTGCCGACGCTGGTGATGGCCGGGGATGCCGACATGTGCCCGCCGAGCCACTTCGTCGAGGTGTTCGGCCTGCTCGACGGCGGGAAGCGGGACGGCGGCTGGCAGGGCGAGGGCCGGTCAGCGGGCGGCCACGGCCTGGCGATCCTGCCCCGGACCACGCACTACGACCTCTTCATGTCGCCGCTGTTCGCGAGCGCCGCGCTCGGCTTCCTGGCCGAGAAGGCCTGAGGCTGGTCGCGCATCGGGGGTTCTCGCCGGAGTTGTGCGGCTGTACAACTCCGGCGAGAGGACCATCAGTCACCGTCGTCGGTCCGTCTCTCGCTCGGCTTGACCCGCGACGTGTTGATGTGTTGACGTGTGTATCAACATATTGACTGCATCAACAGTTGACGTGTTGATTCAGTCAACATGTCGGGCGTCAGGGGCGCTCGACCCGGGTCGGGTTGCCGCGGACCAACTCGTCGTGGATCTGCCAGCGGGTCGTGGCGACCTCGCGGGCCGCGGCCTCGTTGCCCTTCTCCAGTCGCTCGCGGAGAAGGTTGAGCGCCAGCCGTCGGTTGAGGCTGAGGTGGCGCTCGGTGTCGACGACCACGACCTCCCCGGACGGGCGGTGAACGGCCCGGACGGCGGTGCTCGCCTTGTTGCGGTGCTGGCCACCCGGGCCGCCGGTGCGGACCGGGACGATCTCGACGTCATCCTCCGAGAACGTGGCGGGCTGGGCGGCTGCCGGCGGTGGGCTGGCGATGACATACCAGTTCTTGCGGCCGTAGCCGGCGCGGTAGGGGCTCGGGGCCTGCCAGCAGAGCGTGCCGGTCCAGCCGGCGGCGAACACCGCGGCGCCCGGCCCGGCGATCCGGACCAGCGCCGAGCGGTACGTCTCCCGCCCGTCCCCGGCCACCACCTCGAGCCGTTCCACCGCCAGTCTGCTCCGGGCGGCCGCCGACTCCAGCCGGCGGAGCAGATGCCCGAGCGCCCACGTGCACTCGCGCGGCCCGCGCCCGGCCGACAGCAACAGGTCGACGCTCATCGGCGGCCGCCCCGCACTCGCGAAGCCGGCCTCGAGTCGCCGGGCCGGCCGCTGAGGCGGGTGTCGGCGGTCTTGTAGGTCACCAGCGGCACCGTGTAGGCGACCGGGGTGGCCAGGTCGAACGAGACCAGGTCGCCGATCACCTGCTCGATGCGTTTGTAGGCCGTCGGGGCCTCCTCGAACAGGAGCTGGCGGTCGCCGCAGACGACGATCGAGCCGACCGGGGTGCGACGCAGCTCCTCGACCGTGTGTTTGGCCTTGCCGCGGCGCAGCGCGTCGGAGCGGGACATTTTGCGGCCCGCGCCGTGCGCCACCGACCAGCCGGCGTCCGGGCCGGCGTGGGTGGCGACCAGCGCCGACCGGGTGCCGCGGGTGCCGGCGACCAGCACCTCGCCGCCGTCGCCCGGCGCCGCGCCCTTGCGGTGCAGGTAGGTGCCGTCGGGGAGCACGGTGACCAGGTTGTGGCAGCGGTCGACGACCGGTTCGGACGAGGTGGCGCCCAGGGCCGTCGCCACGCGCTCGGCCAACAGGCGCCGGTTGAGTGAGCCCCAGCGGACCGCCTCGTCGTGGGCCGCCAGGTAGGCCGAAGGGTCAGCGGCCGGGCCGGCGCCGTGCACCGAGGTGTGGGCGCGCAGGATCTGCTCACCGAGGCCCCGCGAGCCGCTGTGCACGATCAGCACGAGATCCCCGTCGACCAGCCGGGAGGAACTGGCCACCGGGGTGGTGCCGGCCGGCCCGGCGGAGGAGGTGCCCTCCACCCGGGCCAGCTCGACGAAGTGGTTGCCGCGTCCGACCGTGCCGAGGCTTTCCCGGTAGCCGGCCGGAACCGGCTGGTCGAAAGGAACCGGCTGGTCGAGGTCGGGGAAGCGGGCGGCCAGCTTCTCGGGCACCGCCCGCTTGAGCCGGATCGGGAAGACCGCGATGCCGCAGCCGATGTCGGAGCCGACCAGGAACGGGTAGAGCACCGATGAGTGCATGGCGGCACCGATCGGGGCGCCCTTGCCGGGGTGCAGGTCGGGCATGCCGGCGACGTGGATCATGCCGTCGAGCGCGGCGACCTGGTGGCACTGGGCCACGGCGTCGGACTCGATCCAGCTGGACGGTGAAGCGAAAACGGTGACCGAAGCGGAAGACAAAACGATCCCTTGAACTGGGGCGGAGTGGGAAACGTCGGAGCTTCTGTCAGTACGTCATGCCCGACACTCTGGCCCACCGCGCCGGGAGCGGCAACGCAGTTTTCGGTTCCCAATCGGGTGCGAAAGCGCTCAAGTTCCGGCGCGGGCCTCCGATGAGTCTGGTGTAAGGCGGATCCCCGCCGCCGAAGCGACAAACGGAGGCAACCCCCCATGCACGAGGTCATCAACCGGCTCCGCACCAAGAAGAACGACGAGGGCTTCACGCTCATCGAGCTCCTGGTGGTGGTCGTCATCATCGGCGTCCTGGTCGCGATCGCCGTGCCGGTGTACCTGAACTACCGCAAGGGCGCGGCCGACAAGTCGGCCCAGTCGGATGTCCGCGGCGGCGTCAGCGCGGTCGAGCAGTTCTACACCGACAACGGCAACACGTACCCGGTGTCGGTGACCGGTGCGAACGACGGTTCGAGCACCAGCAAGGCCTCGCTCGACCTGCTTCTCACCGCCACCTCGACGCCCGGCGCCTCGAAGATCACGCTGTCGGACAAGACCCAGCTCGGCTTCAAGAACAACGGTGACGGCACCTACCTGCTCTGCGGCAACAACACCGGCGGCAGCGGCAAGTGGTACGTCTACAACAGCAGCAACGGCGGCTCGGTCTCCGCCGCGCCGGCGGCTGTCAACCTCAGTTCCTGCGCCTGACGCCTCAGGCGAACAGCGGCTGCCTCCCCGGCCGGGTCCGCCGCCACGCGACGGCGATCAGCACGATCAGGGCGACCCCGGGCAACGACCCGACCGTCCAGCTGATCGCCAGCGGCGGACCGGGCTGGCTGAGCACCTCGACTCCGGCCAGCGTCCCCTCGCCGTGGCCCTGCGGCCCGTCGATCGCGAAGCCGAACGAGTAGGTGCCGGAGTGGTCGAGGGAGCGCACGTCGAGGCCCCAGGCGTCCAGCTTGCGCGGGTGCCGCACCAGCCGCGAGTGCCGCTCCTCGTCCGTGGAACCGGATGAGGGACCCGAACCGGAACTGCTGATCGTGAGATAGCCCGACTTCCCGGCGATGCCACCGTCCGGCATGAAGGTGAAGTCGAGTGACCGCATCGCCCGGATCGGCCAGGTCGAGAAGCCGACGGTCAGATGGTAGGGGCCGGCGGTGACCTGTTCGGTGTGAACGATGTCGACCGGCGGATAGGCCAGGGCCGGGGTCGCCACGGCGAGGGTGGCGACCAGCGCCACCAGCGCGGCGGCGGCCCGGTGGGCCCGGACGGCGATCCTCATTTGTCTTCCTCCACGGTGCCGGCACCGGCGGGCTCGGGCCCGGCTTCGGCACCGATGAAACCCGGGGCCGGGACCGTCTCGGCCCGCAGCATCACCGCGAAGCGGCAGCCCAGATAGCCGGTGAGCGGGCCGAGCAGCAGCCCGAGCAGCATCAGCGAGAGCACGTCGGTGCCGGACAGGTGCTGGGTCGGGTCGGTGAGGATGGTCTGCAGGGCGAGGCCGCCGCCGACCACGAAGCCGGCGACCGCCCCGGCGAGCACCATCAGCCAGGCCGGGCGCAGGCGGCCCGAGCGGCCGAGCGCGAAGAACCCCTCGGTGGTCACCGCGGCGACGATCAGGAACATCGGGATGGTGCTCGGCAGCACCGGCGGCTCGGCCGAGACGACGTCGCGCAGCGGCAGGCCGACCACCCGGGCGTACGCCTCGGCGGCCCACGGCGAGAACCACCAGAGAATGCCCTGCAGGACGCCGAGCACGACCGCGATCCGGATCGCCGTCCCGGGGCCGAGCAGGGCCGCCGACATGATCAGCAGGGTCGGTGCGCAGAGGATGATGCCGAGCAGCACCGGGTCGATCGGCAGCGGCGCCTCGCTCAGGCCGTTGAACGCGATCGGGCCGAAAATGATCAGGATCGGCACGGCGAGCAGGAACCCGATGCGGCCCCAGCGCTGGTCGCGCGCGGCGGCCGTGACGACGACGCTGCCCGACATCGTGATCGAGACGGCCAGGAAGAGCGCCACGTGCGACGGCGTGTTGAGCACGGCGTCGAAGCCGTAGATCGAGTGCCACCACAGGTCGAGCAGGCCGTAGAGCAGGAACAGCGCGGCACCCGAACCGGAGATCAGATAGCCGAGCGGCGCGTGGAACCGGCCGCCGAGCACGCGGATCGGCGGCCCACCGGCGTACCGGGGGAAAGCGTGACCGGTCCGCTGGGCCCCGGTAGAGCGGAGCACCATGGTCAGGCTGGCGATGCCGGCGATCGCGCTGCCCGAATAGAGCGCCAGGTGGGACAGCGTGAAGAAGGTGTCGGGGCCGACCTCGACGTGCCACTGG
Source organism: Actinoplanes sp. NPDC051411 (assembly GCF_040682075.1). Classification (NCBI taxonomy): domain Bacteria; kingdom Bacillati; phylum Actinomycetota; class Actinomycetes; order Micromonosporales; family Micromonosporaceae; genus Actinoplanes; species Actinoplanes sp. NPDC051411. Next base: position 12,894 of record NZ_JBFBAD010000168.1, read on the forward strand.
ATGTCCCAGCCCAGACCGAACAGCGTGATCAGCGTGCCGGCCAGCACCGACCAGGCGCCGGCCTGCGCCATCCGCACGCCCGCCGGGACGGGCGCGGCCCGGCTCGTGACGGGCGTGGCCGAGCTGAGCGGCAGGTCCACGACGGACTCCCTCCGGTAGACCGTTGAGCCTAGTGTTTGCCTAGAGTCGGTCGCGATGACCAGACTTCGTTCGCTGACCGTGGCAACCGTCCTTTTCGCGCTGCTGCTTCCGGCGGCCCCGGCGGCGGCCGACACGGCGTCGCCGGGTGGCGACATCACGGTCGCGCAGACGCTGGGCGACCGTGACCTCACGCTGATCCTGCGGCGGGTCACCTCGGTGCCGGGTCCGCTGCGGGTCGAGGCGATCACCCACGCGGGCACGCCGGGCGGTTCGCTCACGCTCACCTTGGCCCCGGCTTCCGGGGGTACGCCGGGGAGCAGCGCGACGCTCGCGCTCGGCCGTGAACCCGGCAGCTACGGAGCGACGATGCACGTGGACCGGGCCGGCCCGTGGGAGCTGGCGGTGAGCGACGGGACGCGGACGGCGCGGGTGCCGTTCGTGGTGCTGGGGCCGGCGGTGTCCCCGGCCGAGAAGGCGACCTACGGCGGGTTCCTGGCCGCGGGGATTCTGCTGCTGGTCACGATCGTGGTCGCGGTGCGGGTGCGGCGCGCCGGATGGGTGCTGCTGCCCGGCGCCGGTCTCGTCGCGGGGCTGGCCGTCGCCGTGACGGGAGCGGTGCTGTCGGCGTCGCTGCCCTTGCCGCCGCAGCCGGGCCTGCAGACCGACGCAACGGTGGGTAATGCCGGGGATCCGTACGCGCTGAGTCGTCCGTTGATCGCCGACTACTCACGGCCGCCGGTGCTGATGGCGGTCGCCCGCCTGCCGGATGACGACCTGTCGTTCCGGCTGACCGACGCGTCCACCGGGCTGCCAGCCGACGACCTGGTCGTTCACGACGACGCCCTGATCCACCTGCTGATCGTCGGGCCGGGCGGGGAGCTGTGGCACCTGCATCCGGTCCGGGTCGCGCCGGGGGAGTTCCGGGTGCGCTTCGTGCCGGCGGCCGACGGGCACTACGCGGTGTCGGCCGAGCTGGAGCGGCGCGGCGGAGGCGTGCAGCTGGTGCGGGCGGCCGACGGGTTCGACGTCGCCGGTGTCGTCTCGCGCGGCTCACCGGCGTACGGGATCGTCAGCGTGACCGCCGGTCGGCGGGTGACCTCGACGGTTTCGGGCGTGCCGGTGTCGATCATGGCGTCCGGAAAGGTGGCCGGGACGGCCGTGACGCTGACCGCCGGTTTCGGCACGAGTGCGACGCTGCAGCCGTGGCTGGGGATGCTCGGGCATCTGATCGTGGTCGGGCCGGTCCCGGCCGGGGTCCCGGTGGGGCCGGCGGCGCAGCGGGCACCGGTGTGGGCGCACGCGCACTCGATGGGCGACCTGACGCCGGGGATGAACATGCCGGGGATGTCGTCCGATGACCGGTCGATGGCGGGGCTGATGCCGGTGAACGGCGACAGTGCGGCCGACGAGACCGTCGCCGCCTACGGACCGTCCATCTCGTTCACCTTCACGTTCGGTAGCCCGGGCCGCTATCTGCTGTGGATGCAGGCGGAGCGTGGCTACCGGATCCTGACCGTGCCGGCCGTGCTGGAGGTGACCCGGTGAAGGCTCTGCTCGCGGCGGCCGGGGTGGTCGTCCTCGGAGTGATCGGCTGGCTGGTGTGGCCGGCCGCGCCGGGCCCGCTGGTGCTGCACGCCTCGACCCGGGTGTCGGCGGTGACGGTGACCATCGCGCGGCCGAGGCTGGGGACGACCGATCTCGACATCTCGACCTCGCCCGGGGCCTTCATCCTCGCGCAGGGCGTCATGCCGCTGATCGGATACGCGACACCGGAGGTCGCGGCGACGGCGGCCGGGGGCGGCCGCTACACGGTGGCGGCGGTGCATCTGATGACGACCGGGCCGTGGGAGTTGCGCCTGGCGGTCACGCCCCGGGGCGGAACGCGGGAAGACCTGGTGTTGCCGTTCGACGTCACGGGGTAGGAGCCGTTCATGGACCAGCCTTTGACGCGGGAGTTCGGATCGTTGGAGCCGGGGCGGGCGTGGTTCAACACCGCCCACCAGGGGCCGTTGCCGTCCACGGCCGTGGAGGCCTCGTCGCGCGCGGCCGAAATGAAAGCGAATCCGTGCCGGCTTCCGGACTCGTCGTTCTCGGAAGTGCCGGAGGTGTTGCGGGCCCGGCTGGCGACCCTGGTCGGCGGCGCCGTCGACGAGATCGTGCTCGGCAACAGCACCTCCTACGGGCTGCACCTGATCGCCAACGGGCTCTCGTTCGCCCCGGACGACGAGGTGCTGACCGTCGAAGGGGACTATCCGGCCACCGTGCTGCCGTGGCAGCGGGTCGCGCGGGTCCGGTCGGTGCCCGCGTCCGAGCTGCCGGCCGCGATCGCGCCCCGGACGCGCGTGATGGCGGTGACGTGGGTGGACTCGTTCACCGGGCGGGCGCTGGACCTTTCGGCGCTGGGCCGGGCCTGCCGCGAACGCGGGGTCTGGCTGGTCGTGAACGGCTCCCAGGCGGTCGGTGCGCGGCCGGTCGACGTCCGGTCGCTGGGCGTCGACGCGCTGGTGTCGTGCGGATACAAGTGGTTGTGCGGGCCGTACGGGACCGGCTTCGCCTGGCTCTCGCCGGCGCTGCGCGACACGCTGCGGCCCCAGCAGGCGTACTGGCTGGCGATGCAGGGCGACCGCGGCCTCGACCACATGCGCGACACCCGGCTGCGCGACGACCTCGGGGTACGCGGGTTCGACGTCTTCTGCCCGGCGGCCTTCGCCACGTCGCTGCCGTGGATCGCCTCGCTCGACCTGTTCCTCGCCGCGGGGGTCGATTCGATCGCGCGCTATGACCAGGAATTGGCCTCGCGTCTACTGGCCGGCATCGACCCCTCCGCCTATTCCGTGGTCAGTCCGTCCCGTTCGGCCCTGGTGGTTCTGTCGCGCCGGGACGGCACCGCGTTCTCGCGGCATCGGCTATTGACGTCGGCCGGAATCGACACCGCCTACCGCGAGGGCAACCTGCGCTTCTCGCTCCACACTTTCAATACCGTGGAACAGGTCGACCGGGCGCTCGATGCATTACATATCCAAGACCGCTGAGGAATGCTCACGTTTATCGAATACCCATCGGGCCCGATCGATCAGCCGGAACGGGTTGGATGATCGTGCAATGCGGAGTGGACAAAGGGCCCTACCGAACGGTAACGCTGATCGATGAATCCTCCCGCCCCGTGTGACCGGTCGGTGGGCGCGGTGCCCACCATCCCGAACTGGGGGGATTTCATGTTCAACACCAAGCGGTCCCGCGTACGCGCTCTAGCGGTGGCCGGCATGGCGGCCGTCGCCGGGGGCGTCGTCGCCGTGACCTACTCGGCGTCGGCGGCGGAGGTCGCCGCACCGGGCTTCGTTGCACCAGGTTTTGACGCGCCGGGTTCTGTCGCGCCGGCGCCGGTGGGGCCCGACGCCAGAGCAGTCTCGATCCCGGGCATCCCGGCGGCCATCAAACCGCCGGCCGGCTCCACCCCGATCGGGGCCTACGTGGTCACGACCGGCACCCAGAACTACACCTGCGTCGTGCCGGCGGGCGCGACCGCCGGTGGCTACACCGGAGCCTCCACCCCGGAGGCGCAGCTCATCGGCACCGGCGGGCGCATCCACCACTTCGCCGGCCCGAGCTGGCAGTCCCTGCGCGACAACTCACTGGTCACGGCGACGAAGGCGGCCCAGTCCGACCGGGCGGGCGCGATCCCGGAGCTGCTGCTCAAGGTCGCCACCCACTCCGGCAGCGGCATCATGACCAGGGCCGACTACATCAGCCGCCTCTATACCTCGGGCGGTGTGGCCCCGGCCGGCAGTTGCACGGCCGGCGAGGCGGTCAAGGTTCCCTACAAGGCGGTCTACGTCTTCTGGGACGCTCCGACCGTCTGAGGTCGCTTCCGGCCGGCCATGTCGGGTCGTCGGCCGGGGAGCATTTGCTGAGCGGCGCCACGGGGGAGCGCTGACGGGGAGTGTCACGGGGGAGCGTTGCTCGGCGGTGTCACGGGGGAACGCCGGCGGTGAGCCTTGCTGGGGGCGTCACGAGGGAGCACCGACGGGATCCAGCCACGGGGGAGCTGAACGAGGCCTGGCCACTGACCGGATCGGCTGGACCAGGCCTCGATCAGCGGGCGATTCCGCATCCACTCGGGACATTCGCGCCGCCCGGTCGACGGTGCCATGAACCTCGTGCTTGTCTCCAGCGAATTGCACCTGGTCCGGCGCTCGTCGACGGCAAATTAAGCCCAGCCAAGCGGAACTCCGACCTTGCTCCAGGAGCACCTTGCGCCGCGCGATCCAGGGCCGCCGCGACTCCGGCCCCGCCGTGGCTGTTCAGGTATGCGTTCTCAGTATCCGTGCGGAATGTCGCCTGGCCCCTTCAGGGGACGGACTTCGCCGGCGCGTCCGCGAGGTTAGCCGGCGTCACGTTTGAGGTCCGGGCGTGTCTTGGACAGGCTCGGCCGGCTGGCGGAGGGAGCCCTGACAAAGCGGCTGCTCCCGTCGGACAAAGCTCAGCTGGCCTTCGAATTAACCCAGGATCCTAGGATGCACAGGTACTGTGCCCACACCCACTCAGGGGCTCGGGGCGCGTCCATGACGCTGGTACTCGCGAACTGCTGGACCGGGCGGCTTGGAAAGCGACGGCTGCCAATACATTCGGGGCAACCAGGAATGGCGGGCGCAGCTGCGCTATTCGTTGCGCTCCCGGCGCGCGCCGGGAGCGTGGCGCGGCTGTGCTCCCGGCACACGCCAGCGGCGAGGGAGTGGTTCCCAGCGCGTGCCTCAAACGGCGGGTGGCAGGCCTTCGGTTCCCGGGAGGGCGGCAGGCGCATGAGCGGCCCGGTCGCGTCTCCAGCAAACGCCGCAGACGGCGGCGCGGCCCGGCTGCGGACCTGGCGCATGTCGCAGACGGCCGCGCGGCCAGGCTGTGGCTCCCGGCGCATGCCGCAAACGGCGGAGCGACCCGGCGTCAGCTCTCGGCAGACGCGCAGCGGCACGGCTGCCGTCTCCGGCCCACGCTGCGGACAGGGCAGGCCGAATATGCCGCACGCGGCGGAGGAGCCAACTGTATGAACCCGCCCCGCATCGAGATGCGGAAAACCCGCAGGGCGTCGAGGGGAATGCCCGGCGCGCTGTGACTGCGGATCTCGCTGGAACCGGAAAAGGCCGGCCGCGCCTTTCGGTTCTCTGGACGCATCGTGAGTTGTGGATGCGTGAGGGGTGGCCTACGGTGTGGGAGCGCTCCCAAAAGCGGAACCCCTCCCCTCACCACCGGAAGGAAGGCCCGTGTCCCCATCCCCCCTTGCACGTAAGCGCCGCCGACGGGCATCACTCGTCGCGGGCTCGGCGGCGGCGTTCGTCGCCGCCGGGGCGGTCTGGCTCACCACCGGAACCGCCGACGCCGGGACTCTCAGCGGCGTGCTCTATCGCGATCCGAATACGGCCGTTGCCCGGTGGGTGGCGGCCAATCCCAACGATTCCCGGGTCGGTGTGATCCGGGACAAGATTGCCAGTCAGCCGGCCGCGCACTGGGTGTCGTCGTTCAATGTCAGCACCGTGCAGGCCGACGTCTCGACCTATGTGGGCGGGGCGGCGAGCGCCGGGCAGGTTCCGGTGCTGGCGGTCTACGGCATCACCAACCGGGACTGCGGCGGTGCCAGTGCCGGCGGGGCGCCCGATCTGGCGACCTATCAGACCTGGATCGGCAACATCGCCAAGGGGCTGGGCAACCAGACCGTGATCGTGGCGCTGGAGCCGGACTCGATCGCCCTGCAGACCTGCCTCAGCGCGAGCGACATCAGCGCGCGGGATCAGGCGCTGCACACCGCCACCCAGACGTTGAAGCGGGCCAACCCGAGCACCAAGGTCTACCTCGACGGCGGGCACTCGACCTGGAACAGCGCCGGGGAGCAGGCCAACCGCCTGGCCGCGGCGGGCGTGGCGGACGCCGACGGGTTCTTCACCAATGTGTCGAACTTCAACCCGACGAGCGCGGAGGCCGCCTACGGGCGGTCGATCAGTAACGCGCTGGCCGGTCAGGGCATCGCGAACAAGCATCAGGTTATCGACACCAGCCGGAACGGCGGGGCCAGCGGCGACTGGTGTGGTGACGACAACACGGACCGGCGGATCGGGCAGTACCCGACCACGGCGACCAATGACGCCAACGTCGACGCGTACCTGTGGGTGAAGCCGCCGGGGGAGGCGGACGGCTGCAAGTTCACGGCCGGCTCGTTCCAGCCCGACCTCGCCTACAGCCTGGCGAACGGGGCACCCAACCCGCCGACAACGCCGCCCACCACGGCACCGACGACCCCGCCGACGACCGGCCCGACCACCCCGCCGACGACCGGCCCGACGACCCCGCCGGCCAGCGGAGGGGCGTGTCAGGCGAGCTACCAGGTCAGCAGCTCGTGGCAGGGCGGTTTCCAGGCCCAGGTCACGGTGACCGCGGGCAACGCCGCGATCGGAAGTTGGGCGGTCAGCTGGACGCTCCCGAGCGGCCAGAGCGTGACCCAGTCGTGGAGCGCCACGGTGACGACCAGCGGCTCGACGGTCACCGCCCGCAACGCGGCCTGGAACGGGTCGCTCGCGGCCCATGCCAGCACCCAGTTCGGCTTCATCGCCAACGGCAGCAGCTCGGCCGTACCGGCGCTCAGCTGTTCCTGACGGGACGGCCGTCCGGGCCCGATGGGCCC